>NZ_JBICHO010000001.1:0-6063 GCF_043100905.1 Rhodopirellula sp. JB055
AGGGTTGGATCTTTGGCCATGGGATTCGGACTTGTCGTCGTGGTTTGTTTGCCATCGCCGGTAGTTCGCGGCGGATCCAGTCGGCGCAGGTGACGTTGGGTTCCAAGTGCCATTTGCCGACCATTCCGGTGCGGTAACCAAGTGGTTGCAAATGCTCGGCAATGGTCACCGCTTCGGTTGGTAGCGGCATGTCGGGGATCGTGTCGATGCCGAGACGTTGTTGGTAACGTCCGGTGATCAGCCCGGCGCGTGATGGGCTGCACTGTGGTGAGGTCACGTAGGCATTGGTGCAGCGAACCCCGCGAGCGGCCAAGGCATCGATGTGCGGGGTTTCGATGTCGTCGACGACGTCCTGGCAACTCAGGTCGGCCCAACCCTGGTCATCGGTGAGGATGATGACGACGTTTGGTTTGGTGGCGGGAATGACGGCTTGGGCGGTGCGGTCACCGACGCGAAAGTAGCCCAGAGGTTTGCCGGTGGCAGGTTCTCGAACCATCCACACCGCGCCCGGGCGAGTCGATTGGGTCTGAGTTTGGTTTGGCTGGATGGTGCCGTAGGGTTTGGGATTTGCTTCTTCATCCATCCAGCAGAGTTCGACTGGGTCGCGTTGCTGGTTGAGGAAGTGCACTGGGAATTTGTTCCCGGCGGGTTTGGATGGCGGAGCGGTTTCATTGCTGATCGGGTGAAACGAAAGCTTCGCCAGTGACTTCACCGATGGTTCAATCCGTTTTGCAAACTTGGTGGGTGCGATGGAGCGAAAGTGGGTGAGTTGTGAGAGGGCAGTGGGCTCGCTCGCAAGGTTTTCCCATTCGTAGGGATCGGATTGGATGTCGTACAGTTCTTCGCTGCCGTCGGGGTAATGAACGTAACGATGAGTCTGTCCGCTGATCGCGTAGGCTCCGGGTTGGGAGAGATACGTGACGGAATCACGCGTCCAATCCTTTGTGTTCGGATCGTGAAGCAATGGCAGTAGACTTGGTCCGTCGTTTTGCGGCCGCGAAGGCAGTTCACACAAATCGAGGAGCGTTGGGAACAGACTGAGTGTGTTCACGGGGGCATCGCAGACGACGCCAGAGGGTGTGCCTTCGGGCAGCGATGGGCTGAGCGATTTGGGCACGCGAACCATCAGGGGCACGCGGGTGACCGCTCGCCAGGGAGTGTACTTTTGCCAGTGTTCCTTTTCGCCCAGTTGCCACCCGTGGTCGGACCAGAGGACCACGATCGTATTGTCCGCGTTGGGACCGGATTCCAAGGCGTCCAGGACGCGGCCCAGCATCGCATCGGCGAAGTGAATCGACGCGAGGTAGCCTTGGATGCCTTGCTTCCATTGGTCTTGTTCTTGAATGTGAGCGAAGTAGCGATTGCGAGCGGCGCGTTGACCGGCGGCAGGCACGTCGTCCAAATCATTTTCCAGATATCCCGGCGGAAGTTGGATGCTCTCAAGTGGAAATGGTTCGAAGTATTTCTTGGGGACAAACCAGGGCTCGTGCGGGCGGTAGATCCCACAACCCAGGAAGAACGGTTGGTCATGTTCGGCGCGAAGTTGGTCGCCGATCCACTGGCTGACCGCCCAGTCGCCACCGAATTCTTCATCGGTCACATCGAGCGCAGCCCAGTCGGTTTCAACGTATTGCCACGGGCCGCCGCGTTTCAAGCTGACGGGACGTTGGGTGGGGTAGAACGTTTGTGGCAAGGGGTTTTCTGATTCAGCTTTGGGAAAGTACTCGTCCCAAGAACCGGCGTCGATGAAGTAGTGAAGCAGTTTGCCAGAACCCGCGGCGTGATAGCCATGATTGCGGAAGTACTGTGGCAAGATGACTTCGTCCGGCATGATCTCTCGCATCTGTTGGCGATTGTCGTACAACCCGGATTGATTGGGAGCTCGGCCAGTGAAGACGGCGGAGCGACACGGGTTGCAAGCCGGTGCGGGGCAATGAGCATTGGTATACAGGATGCCGCTAGCCGCCAGTCGATCCAAGTTGGGCGTGATGCTTTGAGGATGCCCGCCCAAGCAGCCGATCCAATCATTCAGGTCGTCCATCGCGATGAACAGAACGTTCGGCTTCGCGGGCGATCGAGGAGATTCCGCGAAAGCATGCGGAAGGGCCAGTAGCATCCAAAGCAGCACGGTCGAAAGTGGGCGATACATCATCGCGAATATTTTGGGGTGCGAGTGAGAACGGTCAGCGCGAGAACGGGTTTCGTTTCGAACCAAGGTGGTCGCTGTGCGTGGGGCTCGCCAGCGATTGTCTTTCAAGGTTCGCAGGAAATCAGGGAGCGAGTGTCGATGATACAATGCGATTGATGCCGATGTTTCGGCTTGTTGGGCGGCAGGGCACAAATGCTCGCTAGTGGTGGATTATGCTGCGTTCGGATGATGTATTCTTCCTGCGAGACGCGCCGGGTGGTGCCGTCTGCGATTCGATACCTACATTTTTGCGATTTGATGGCTCCAATGAATAGGCAAGTGATGGGACGTGATTTCTTAGTCGGTGTGATAATGGTCGCAGCAACGGTTGGTGTGTGTGGTTTCCAACGTGGAGATTTGTGGGCTCAGGAGTCCGCCGCGGCAGAGGCGGGGGCTGATTTGCGGTCGAAAATCACGGTGGAACCTGGCGAGCAAACCGAGAACTTCTTTGTGATTCCGGAACCTGCCGAGGGGCGACCGGACCGACTGCCGTTCTTGTTGTACACGCCCAAGGGCTATGAAAAACATGAACGTGTTCCACTGTTGTTGTTCTTGCACGGTCTGGGCGAGAGCGGCGATGGGAACTTCCAACAAATCGCTGTGCATGGGCCACCCAAGCGAGTTGGAAAGGAAGGCAAGGAGATGCCGTTTGTGATTGTTTCGCCGCAAAGCCCCAAGCCGGGGAAAGATCGCAAGGACGTCGTTGAATCTTGGAAGACGGATGAGCTGATGGCGTTGCTGGACTATGTGGAAGGACAGCTTTCGATTGACACGCGTCGTGTTTATGTGACTGGGTTGAGCATGGGTGGATTCGGAACGTGGCGTTTGACGGCAACTCATCCCGAACGTTTCGCTGCGGCGATTCCCATTTGCGGCGGTGGGAAAACGGAGTGGGCAGACGAGCTTGCCAAGACTCCGATTTGGGCTTTCCATGGTGGCAAGGACAATGTGGTTGTCCCCAGCCAAAGCGAAGAAATGGTCACCGCGATTCAGCGAGCTGGTGGGGATGTGAAGCTGACGATCTACCCCGATGCAGGGCACGACAGTTGGACCGCGACCTACGCGAACCCGGAAGTTTACGCTTGGTTGTTGAGGCACCAACTCGGACAATAGAGCCGAGCATCTGATGATGAGATCGGTGTTTTGGTATAGTCCCGCGAGCGTCTTAGGCGGAAGATTGACGCTGGACTCATCCTTTTCAACGCAACCAAAACGAAGCCTCCCATGACAGACCGGCCTCCACGAAGCAACTCGGTGCAGGACGCCTGTTTGCTGATCCTCACGGCGATTGCTTTGACGGCCGCGGTGTATTGGTTGCGATCGGTGTTGGTTCCCTTTGTGGTCGCGTTGTTCATTGTCAGCGGGATCACACCGATCTTGGACTTCTTGCAGGCCCGGCTGAAAGTGAATCGTGTCATTGCCGCAGGCGTCACCTTCGCTTTGGCGATTGGCGGCACGTTCTTGGTTGGGGCGAGCATTTGGTTGTCGATTGCCCAGATGTCCGAAGAGGGCAAGCTATACCGGATGCGAGTGTCCGAGATTATTTCAAAGGCGGAGGACTGGTTGCACGAGAACGTCGCTGAGCGGTTTGATTCCGATGAGTTGACGAACAAATCCGAAGCCGCGGTTGCTGATTTGGTGGAGGAGCCCGAAACGCAGGTCGTTCCGGAGGACCGGTCCGAGCCTGATGAATTGCTTGCCAATGCAGCCGCTGATTTGAGGGCTCAGTTGGAGGAGTTTTTGCGAAACGGTGTCGCATCTTTGTCGAGTGAATTGTTTCAGCTCGGATCGACCAGCATCGTGATTCTGATTTACGTCTTCTTCCTGTTGCTGGGCAACCTGAGCGGTTACGGTGAAAACACGTTGGCGTATCAAGTCAACCGGCAGGTTCGTTCTTACCTGTTCGTGAAGACGATGATTTCGCTTGCCACTGGCATCGTGTTTGGGATGGCGCTGTGGTTGTTCGGGGTGCCGATGGCGCTGACGTTTGGACTGCTGGCGTTTTTGCTCAATTACATTCCCAACATCGGTCCCATTCTGGCCAGTATTCTGCCGTTGCCGTTCATTCTGTTGCATCCCGATGGCAGCTTGGCTTGGATGATCAGTGCAATCGTGGTGACGTGTTCCATTCAGGTCGCCAGCGGCAATTTGTTGGAGCCGAAGTTGATGGGCAACTCGGCGGATTTGCACCCGGTGGTGATTCTGTTGGCGCTGATGTTCTGGGGGACTCTGTGGGGAATCACGGGGATGTTCTTAGCAACCCCGATCACCGCGGCAATCAAGATTGCTCTGGACCGGATGGATGTCACTCGCCCGGTGGCTCGGGTGATGGCGGGACGATTAGGACCGCGTGCTAACGAGAGCATCGCCGCCCATTGAACGGCGGCCGGTGAGGGGACGTGCATGGTTCCCATGCTCGATCCTTCCCTCGCTCACGCATTTTGATGTTGCGTTTTTCTCAAAACCCGAAGCGTCAGTTTCTTCATAACCCGAAGCGTCAGTTTTTTCATAACCCGAAGCGTCAGCGAGGGAAAAACGATGTTGACTTCGCCTCGCTGACGCGTCGGGTTATGAAAAACCCAATGCCTCACGCAAAAGCGCAACTTCAAAACTCACGCAGCGGGTTGTGATGGGGATTCTTGGCCGATTCTGACGGGTAAGAGCGCCCATCCTACCGCATGCGTGGCATTTTGAATTGGAGCGGTTTTCAATGGGGCAAGATTAGTTGTTCGACTTGGCCAGGCGTTCGGAGAGCGTTCGGAAGATGACAAAGAACGTTGGGACGAGCAACAGAGCGAAGATCGTAGCGGCGATCATGCCACCGACGACGGCGGTTCCCACGGCTTGGCGGCTGGCCGCGCCCGCACCCGAGGCGATCAACAGCGGAAGAAAGCCGAGGATCGATGAGAATGCGGTCATCAGGATGGCTCGGAATCGGAGTCTGGCGGCGGTCGTTGCCGCATCGCGAGGCGATTTGCCGGCCGCGCGTTCTTCACTGGCAAATTCCACAATCAGAATCGCGTTCTTGCTGGCCAACGCGACCAGCAACACGATGCCGATTTGCGTGTAGGTGTTGTTGTCGCTTCCTCGTAGCATCAGCGACAAGGCGACCCCCAGTGCGGCCAGCGGCACGACGGCGATGACCGCAGCGGGGCTGGTCCAACTTTCGTACTGGGCCGCGAGAACCAAGAACACAAACAGGATTGCCAAGCCAAAGATCAAATACTGGCCGCCGGAGGCTTGTTTCTCTTGGAATGACATGCCGGTCCATTCGTAAGAGAACGACACCGGCAACGTTTGCTCTGCGGTTTGTTCCATCAAGGTCAGTGCATTGCCGGAACTGACGCCAGGGGCGGCGGACCCGTTGATCGCCGCACTGGGATACATGTTGTATCGTCGGACAACGTCGGGACCAAAGTCATCTCGCACGGTCACGATGGAACCCAGCGGGATCATATTGCCATGGTTGTCTCGGACATCCAGTTGCGTGATGTTGGAAGCCGATCGTCGGAACGGTGCTTCGGCCTGCGCTCGGACTTGATACGAACGGTTGTTGAGTGTGAAGTCATTGATGTAGGAAGATCCCAGCGACGCTTGCAAGGTCGCGAACACACTGCTGAGTGGGATGTCCATCGTTTTGGCTTTCGCCCGATCGACGTCCACATAAAGTTGGGGAACGGTGGCTCGGAAGGAACTGTTCAGAGCTGCCAAACTGGACTGTGTGGAGGCGTTGGCGACGACTTCCTCGGTCGCGTTTTGGAGGGGCAGGTAACCATTGCTGCCACGGTCTTGGACTTCCATCTGGAACCCGCCCGCGGTTCCCAATCCGTCGATGGGCGGGGGAGCAAATGTGAACAGGATAGCGCGTTGTTCGG
>NZ_JBICHO010000002.1:0-3378 GCF_043100905.1 Rhodopirellula sp. JB055
TCAGCAATCCGTCGAACCGAATTGACCGGCATCAGTCGAGTCAGGGGGTTGGCCGAGTTGGGATTGAAGAACTGATCCAGAGCTTCAGGAACAGCCACTTCACCCGAGACGGCAACGTAGTACGTGCCTTCGGGGAGTTGAACCGGTCCGATGTAAGCATCCAAGACGCCGGCGGATCCAGCATCCAGGTTCGACATGTCGACGCCGTTCAGCGGGCTGCCTTGATCGTCAGCAATGTTTGAATCGCGGCTGTGCAGGATCAATTGCCCAGCCGAGTTGTAGATCGAAATGGACGAGTTGACTCGGCCGAGTGCATCGGCGTAATCGATGTCGAATGTCGCGGTGACAAAGCGGTTTTCGCTGTCGAAAACGTCCGGCGAAATCTGTTGTGCGACCAAGTCCACTCGGTACACATCGACGTCTTCGATGCGAACATCCAAGTCGGTCGAATTGATGTTGCCGATCTCACCTGTGATGACCAACGACCCGCGGTCGGATGTCATCAGATTGCCGACCGTCTGAGCGTTTCCGGTGGTGAATCCAAGCCGGTTGTTTTCAGTTTCGATCGTTTGCTCGTCGCCACTGTTGCGGTTGGCCGGCGTTGGGTCGATGTAGCGGACTTCTTCGCCGACATCGCCTGCGAGTGGCGAATGCAGTGGTGCGCCGGTGACAGCGATGGCATCGGTGGCGTAGCGGATGTCGGCCAACTGAACGGTTGAGCCAGCGGTTTCATCCGTTTCACGCAGACGCAAAGACAGTTGGTATTGACCATCCGTTTTTTGGTCCAGTGTGCGGACACGAACGTAGTAGGTGTTGTCACGCTGGGTGTCACCTGGCAACACGACTCGGAAACCGGCGTCCAACGCGTTGGGTGATTCCACCGAACCCGTTCCCAACTGATACAGCGGTCGCACTTCGTCAACCGAAACACCGTTGGGAAGGTTGGGGTTGGCGTACAGTTTGGTTTGGTCGGTCGTTGAGACTTCCGCGTCGGAGAGTTCCGAGAAACTGTTGTTGCTGCTGGCAATCACGTCTTCGTTGACGTTGATCAGTTCGACAACGGTGTCCAAACCAAACGATGTTTCATCGATGTCGATGAAAAGTTCGGTGCCACCGGTCGCGGTGAATCGATAGACGTCTTGGTCTTGAGGGGTCGCCAAGGTTCCGCGAATATTGAATCCGAGACGTTCGTTCTCGTCGCCAGCGTATTCGTGCTGGGCGAGATCACCAATGACCTGAGCGTCGTCAGGCGATGCGTTGATGGTGATGTCGGACGCCAAGGCGCGTTCGTTTTCGAGCACGTAGGCGACATTGCGATCGTTGACATAGGCTTCCAGTTGCAAGCCTTGCCAGTCACCTGCCGCTGGATCGGTGGCATTGGCAGCGGTTTGCAACAAGGCACGACCATCGGGCGTGTAGCCCGCACCGACGGTTTCGTCATTGAGGCTGGTCAGGACCACTGGGTTGCCAGGTGTGCCAATGACTTGCAGTGTGCCACCGATACGATCGTCGATGTCCAGTGGGCGTCCGCTACCAACGAGCGTCCCATTGGGGCCGAATTTGACGACGAGGCTTTGGCCCACATCGCTCTTGAGTCGCAACGCACCGTAGAAGTGATTGGTCATTGAGACCACCGAACCTTCGACGATGTGAACGATGTCGGTGTCATCCCACACGCTATCGGTGGTGATGATTTCACTCCGGACACGCAATCCATTGAGCGTGTTGAGATCCAACATGTTGCCCGCAATCAATGGGCCTTGGTTGTCCAGGTCCGTCCCGATGATGCTGCTTGGGCCGGTGGAGCGACCGGTGTCCAAAACATCATCGAAGTTCAGTGCATCGGGGTTGATGCTGATCGCGGCACCTTCATTGTCCGCAATCACGTTGTTCAGAATGATGGGCTGGCTGCCGCGAACAAAGATGACGGATTCGTCGTTGAAACCGCGACCTTCGCGAGTGCTGGTGCTTTCAAATCCATCCGCATTGCGAGTGAAGGTTGAGTTCGCAACACGCACATCGGCTTGAAGGATTTCCAAGGCGTTGAATTCGGTGAATCCACCTTCGACCGGGCTGGTACCACCACCGAAGCGGACTTCTGCGAAATCAAGGCTGGCCGTGGTGTCTTGGCGGAAGACCAATCCGCCCCAGTCTCCGGGCGTGCCCGTGCTGGCACCATTGTTGTTGCTGTCGAATGTTCCGCCGGCACCGTAAGTGTCGTCCGATCGGGAAGTGAAGATGACTTTGTTGCCGTCGTTTCCTTCAGCGTAGAAGTCGGCTCCGAAGGTGGCTTCGATGCGAGCCGATTCGGATTTCACAACGATGCCTGGATCGATCGTCAATCGAGCGTCGTAGCGAGGCAGCAACTTGGTTCCGCCATTCAGATCGCTGCCAAGACTTTCGCCGAGCAAGGTCTCGGGACCGAAGGTGGTGACTCCGTTGTCAAAGAAGCTGGTCTCATCCAACATCAATCGAGCGACAAGGACGTATTCGCCGGTGATGGGTGTCGAACGATAGAGGTTACGACCAACAAACCCTTCTGCTGTCGCGGGCAGGTTGTCCAAGAAAATCCCATCGTTGCGAGCGACGACCTGCATGGTGCTCGCTTCACTGGCTTTTGATTCACCACCGTAAGGATCGACGAAGGTCATCCGGTAATCGTAGGCCTGGTTTTCAACCAACTCGCTGATTCCGACCAACCCGGGAACCGTGCTGGTGGAAATCCCGCTCAGGTCGGGACTCTGTTCGCTGGCGAGGATTCCGCCGCGAGTGGTTCCATCGTCGAGATAAACCGTTGCGCGGCGGTCCAGTTGGGTCACTAGTTCATAGCGGACAACACCCGACACCAAGTCACGGCGATAAAGATTGCGACCAACAAATTCATCGGGGGCCGAAGGCAGGTTGCTCAAACGCACCGCGCCGGTAGTCGAAGAGACCGAGCGAGTTGGAAGACTGGCCAGCGATTCATTTCCTTCCTCGGTGACGTACGTCATCACATATTCGTACACGCCATCGGTAAGCGTTCCGCCGGCGGTCGAGGTTTGAACCGTGACACTGAGCACATCAGGACGATCTTCCAGCAGCACGGGGCCACCGGGGTTGCCTTCGAGGGTCAGCACTTCGCTGATGGCGTGGACAATGTCGTGATCGTCAAATCGACCGCTGACCGTCATGGGTTGAAGTTCGCCTGCCGCGGGCGTGTCGACTCGCACGAACAACGCGTTGATCGTGTTGTTGATCAGGGTGTTGCCGGCGATTTCGGGGCCGACGCGGTCATAGTCACTGGTGAACGAGGCGACCGACTGATAACGAGGCGAATGGAAATTCGTTTCGCGGAAACTGTCAGGGTCGGCGCTCATTGCCGCATCGGCGCTGTTC
>NZ_JBICHO010000003.1:0-6607 GCF_043100905.1 Rhodopirellula sp. JB055
GGGGTAGGCGCTGGTTCCGATGCTCGACCCTCCCCTCGCTTCGCTCGACCCTCCCAGGGTGAGGGTGATGATAAACGCTTGGCAACCCAGCACTTAAAAACGACACGACCTCTCCACGGGGGGACGCACGGATCGGAACGACTCACTAAAAGCACGAAACACCCAGCGAGGAAGAGTTCGCTTTGCTCAGCGACTTTGGGTTGCGATTGCATTAGGATAGGGCTGCGATTTTGCCTCCGATTGCCGCCTTCCTGAACCCACCCGCCATGCGTTTCCCTGATCTGTTCACCTCGCGTGATGCGTCGCGTGCCGCCGCACTGCAGTGGATCGCGCGGCAGGCGGTCGAGGGACTGACCGCGGGTCGCCACCGGTCGCCCCACAAAGGATCCAGTGTCGAGTTCAAAGAACACCGTCCCTACGTTCCCGGCGATGAGCTGCGGAACATCGATTGGCGGGCGTTCGGCAAAAGCAACCGCCTTTACATTCGCGAATTCGAAGAAGAAACCAACCTGCGATGCACCCCGTTGGTCGACCGCAGCGGCAGCATGCAATACGCGGGCAGTCGTGCGCTGAAACTGACAGAATCCAGCTCAACGCTTGGCAAACGCAAGCAGGACTACGCGACCGCCATTGCCGCAGCGATCGCTTACATGATGCTCTCCAGCCAAGACGCGGTGGGGCTGATGACGTTCGACGACAAGATCGGTGAGTCGTTGCCGCCTCGCACGATGCCGTCGCATTTGCGAGCGTTGCTTGCGATCCTGGCCAACAATTCGGGTGGTGGCGAAACGGACCTAGGAACCGTCATCCGACAAGCGATGCTGAAACTGCCACGACGATCACTGGTCGTTCTGATTTCCGACGGGCTCGGCGATCCAGAATCGCTCGGCAAGGCTCTGGCATCGTTGCGAGCCCAGCGACAAGAAGTCGTTTTTCTGCAAGTCCTTGATCCAGATGAAGTCGATTTCCCGTTCCACGACCGAATCGAATTTCGTGATTTGGAGAACACGGATCACCGCGAGATCATCGATTCACGCCAGATCCGCTCACGATACATCGAATCCTTGAAACGTCACAACGCGACGATCGAAGCGGCCTGCCGGCGGAACCGTGTTGACCACGCCATGATCACAACGGACACCCCAGTCGTTGACGCACTGGCCAGGTTCGTGACACTGCGACGAGGAGGCGGTGTCAGTGGTTCGTTGACCTTCCCAAGTGCTGCCTTGGCCAACTCGCAAACAAACTCGTCGGCAGAGGACGACTCCTCGCGATGAATTTCCTCAATCTAGGACTGCTCGCCGGCGCACTTGCGTTTGTTGTTCCCCTGGCAATCCACCTGTTGTTCCGCAGTCGCTATCGTTCGATGGACTGGGGAGCGATGTTCTTGCTGCAGGATGTCGTGGCGAAGAACCGCCGACGCATGCAGTGGCATCAGTGGATCCTGCTCGCTCTGCGATGTGCGATTCCCATCTTGCTGGCACTCGCGATGGCGCGTCCGCTGCTCTCCTCCGCTCGCGCCCTGCCCGGTTCCGAACCGCTGACGTTGATCCTCTGTCTCGATGACAGTCGATCCATGCAGGCAGCAGGTCGCCATGACCGAGTCTTGAAAGCTGCCACCGGACTGATCGAAAACCTGTCGCGTGGCGATGAAGTCATCGTTGTCTTAACCAGTCAACTCACGGCCTCGCTTGAACGATCTGCACCGCGTGACGCGTTGGCAGGGCTGTCCGAATTTCAATTTGGCGGCCCCCCCGCAGACTACACCGACGCGTTGACAACTTGCCTGGACGCGAGCAAAGAAGCCTCAAATCCCAACCGGCGAATCGTGATCTGTGGCGATTTTCAATCCAACAGTTTGGCATCCGGGAACCAATGGATCGATGCGGTCGAAGACACTCGCGTTCGATTGGACCGACTGACACCAGCGCCGCGAGTCGATCTGCTCAACGTCTCTCGGTCTGATGACGTGCTGGACAATCTGGTCGTGGAAACACTCCAGTCGGACGCTCCCGCGATCTTGAAAGATCGTCAGGTCCACTTCCACGCGAAAATTCGCAATGACTCGGATCGTCCGATTTCTCGGTTGACCGGACGCTGGTTTCATGACGGACAAGCTGTCCAAACAGCGACCGTCGACATCGCTCCACGCAGCTCATCGGTTCTAACATTCGCACACACGCCCGACTCGGTCGGAAACCATTCCTTGGCATTTGCTGTTGAACACACCGATGCGATCGCAGCGGACAATCGCCGAAGACTCGCCATCAATGTCCTGCCACAAATCCGTGTGTGGTTGGTCGACGGTGCCCCCTCCGACGAACCGCTGCAAAGCGAAACGGATTTCCTGCGATTAGCACTCAGTCCCTTTGCGTTTGCGAGTGTCAACGAGAGCACACAAACGGACGGAAACACGCGATCAGATCTTGTCGCCAGTCGAGTCTTCACAGGGGCGCGATGGTCCTCCGAACTGACACGCAGATGGGACACCGCCGAGCGTCCCGACGTCATTGTTTTCGCCAACGTCAAACAGATCACGTCAGGAGACAAATCCGACAGCGAATTGCTTCAGCAGTTCCTCTCTGAAAACGGCAAACTCGTTTTCTTTGACGGCGAACAAGTGGCTGAAAATCGGTGGAATGAGATCCCGTGGTTGCCAGCGAAATTGGGTCGCCTGGTCACGGCTTCTGATATTGAAGCCGTCCTGGACGACGAAGCCAACATCACACTGGAAGAACAGGAAAGCCTCGGGTTCACAATCCAATCGCCTCGCGGTCGGCAAAGCGTTTGGGGATCGCTGCAGGATGCTGGCGATGGAATCTGGGAAGAGGTTCGTGTGGGTCGTTACCGTCGGTTGCTGATCGAAGATTCGGCTACCAATTCCACGCAAGTTCTGTTGCGAACCTCCGACCAGGCCGCTTTGGCAATCCGCAAATCCAATGTGATTCAGTTTGCAATCGGTTGCGACGCCGAATGGTCCACACTGCCTTTGCGTGCGGTCTATTTGCCAATGATGCAGCAATTGGTCCTCGATTTGGTAGGCAGGCAAGAATCCATGAACGTGATCGCGGGCCAACCCATGTTGATCCCCAACGCGAACACCGCTTGGACCGTGACGACGCCCGATGGATCCAACGTTGAATTAGAATCAACACCTTATGCTGAATCGAAAAACGACTCGCCGAACGCGTCCTCCCGCGTGTTCGACGATACCGAACTGGCTGGTATCTATCGCTTTCGGTCCGAAGCACCAACCGAGGAATCGAACGAAGGATCATCCCAAACCATTCTTCGAGTGGCAGAAATCCCTGCTTCGGAATCGGATCTTCGAACGTTGGAATCTAGTCAAATCGACACCTTCGCGGACCGGTTGCAAGCTCGCTTGTTCGACTCACCCACCGACCTCGTGGAGGCCACGGCCACCGATCGTTTCGGCCAAGAAATCTGGCGTCCGATGATGTTTTTGGTGCTGTTGGTTCTGATCTCGGAATTGCTATGGCAGCAGTTCGCGGGACGTCCGAAATCGGCCGCCACCGCCTGGAAGACTTCCTTCGCTTCAGCAGGGAGTCGTCGATGAACAATGCTTCGTTATCGCTGACACTCGCCAGCTTGCGGTTCTCCTGGAACCTGCCGACTTGGTCCATCCTTGCCATCGCGATCCTCACCGGATTGGGTGCGGCATGTTTGTATCTGAGAGAGACCAAGCAAGTTGGAGGCTCCGCTGCCTGGTTGCTGCCTGCCTTGCGTTCGACAGCAATCATCCTCACCATCCTGCTTTTGGCGGGCCCGATTTGGCATCACCGCCAAGTCATCGGCCAACCCGCAAGATTGATTTTCGCGGTTGACCAATCGTTGAGCATGAGCGAACAGGATTCGTCGGACGGTGAATCCCCTGACCGCCTTCGCCGTTCTGTTGAGATGCTGTTCGGAAAAGACGAAAGCGACGGTTGGATCCAAACCCTGCAAACGACTCACCTGATCGACGTGATGAGCTTTGACGAAGAGGCTCAACCGCGATGGAAGTCATACGACCTCGACACAGAAACCGATCCTCCATCCCCGGAGACCGTTTTGAGTGAGGCCAACGGTTCCACCACCAACTTGTCGGCGGCACTTCGTCCGATGCTGCCGCGCACTGGCAAGAGCGATTTAGCTCTACCGGTCGCTCCAGCAAGCGACTCGGCAGATGCGACCGGCTCATCTTTGGCCGTGGTGCTGATGACCGACGGTCGCGACTCCGCCGGCGTGGACGACGCATCGGATCTGGCTTGGCAACTTTCGCAGGCGGGCTGGCAAGTCCACACGGTGGGCATCGGCAGCGTCGACGAACCGGCTGACATCGGGATCACCAACATCCAGCACCCTGAACGAATTGCAGCAGATGGTCGCTTGACCGGAACCATCGTGGCCAAACACTTTGGAGTCATAAACGACACCCTGCAAATCGAACTTCGCTCTGGTGAGACTCTGGTTTGGTCCGATGAGTTCGTGGCCACTCAGGATGGTCAAACCGAGATCAGTTTCGATCTTCCCGTGGAATCACTCACCAACCGCCTCGCCAATCAGGAAGCCCGAGGCGTCAACCGGGACAGCATTGTCTTGCCCTTCACAGCCTCCATTCGCCGGGTCGATCCATCCGCACCGACCAGCTTGGGCCAAACAGAAAACGACCGTTGGGATTTCCGAATCGCAGCGGCCAGCCGAGACCGACAACTGTTGATCCTCGACGGTTCATCGCGATGGGAAACACGTTATCTCCGGAATTTGTTCGCTCGCGATCCTGCCTGGCAAGTCGACACGGTTCTGTTTGGACCAGGTACTGACACCCCGATGATCACACGTGGCAACGCCCCCGGCGAAGTGCCAGCCACTCTCGACGACTGGAATCGATACGATGCAATCGTGTTGGGCGAAGTCCCACCGGAACAGTGGACCGAGGTCGACTCCGAAGGCTTGCGTGAATTCGTTCGCCGCGGCGGCGGGCTCATCATTCTCAACGGTCGCTACAACCGTCTGTCACGCATCGAATCATTGAACGAACTGCTCCCAGTTGAATTCGTCAATCCCGCGGGCACCTCTAACAACGATGATCTGCTTCGTTACCAACGTCAGCAGCCCTCGGTTCTGTCGATTGGCCCCACGGCGACGGGGCGTTCCCAACCGGTCATGCTGCTCAGTTCTGAAATCGCATCAAATGAGCAACTGTGGCGCGGTATGCCGGTCCCCACAGCGATTCCCGTCACAAACGCTCGTGCCGACGCGGAAGTGTGGGCGGATGCGTTGGTCGAAGCCACCGAAACGTCTCCCCCTTCTAAGAACCGGGTCCCTTGGTTGGTCACACGTCTGTTTGGCGCTGGCCGCGTGTTCTTTTTGGCAACCGATCAAACCTGGCGGTGGCGTTACAAAATCGAAAGCCAATTGCACGGCCGCTTTTGGAATCAAATGCTGACCGCAGCGATGCAGCCACCCTATGCCGTGCGGGATGAGTATGTTGCGATCGGAACCGACAAAATCGATTACGAAACCGGTGAATCCGCACAGATCCGAGTCCGGTTGCTCGACAACGACATGCCATTGAGCGGATCGACGGCGTCTCCGACGTCCGCGACCGTCGACGCATTGTTGATCCGCGACGACCAAATCGTCGCCACCATTCCCATGAAACTGGACGACGCTTCCCGCCAAACTTACTTGGGTCAAACCAACGCCTTGCCGCCCGGTGAGTATCGCGTGCGTATCCGTGCCAGTGGCTACGACGCGTCTGCTTTGAAAGCAACCGCACCGATTTGGGTCGAACCCTCTCGAAAGGGAGAACTGGATCGCGTCGCCGTGGATGAAGACACATTGAAAGAAATCGCGAACGCCGGCGCAGGAAAGTATTTCCACGAATCCTCTGCGGAGGAAGTGCTGAGTCAACTGCTGCCATTATCTCGCGGTCAAATCATTGAAACCGACACGTTGATGTGGGAATCCTGGTGGCTGTTCGTGGTCATCTTGGCTCTTCTAGCCACCGAGTGGTGGATGCGCAAAAAGGTGGGATTGGTATGAGCGAGATGCCATTCGGAATGTCCAGAGAACTGCCCGGTGTGAATCATCACGCTCCGAGCGAACTACTGCCTCCAACTCGCAATGCGCTACGTGCGTTCGCCCGACGGCGAGCCACACTGCAGGCCTGTCGCGGAATCGCAGTGGGCGTGACCGTGTTGATCACCGGTATGATTGCGTTGGCCTTGGTCGACCATTTCGTGCGGCCTACCACCTTGCCACGAATCGTCTTGAGTTTGATCGCCTACATAGCTGCCGGATGGGCAGCCTATCGAAGCGGCATCGCTGCCGCATCCCAAAGCTCACCCGCCGAAGTCGCGGAAAGTTTTGAAGTGGCTCAAACCAAACTCAAAGGTCAAATCCTTTCCGCCGTTGAACTCAGCGAAGTCGACCATCTCAACGGTTCGCCTGACTTCCGAAGGAAGCTTCAATCGCTCGTCGCGGATCAGATGAGCGGTGTGGAAGTTCGACACTTGCTGCCGTGGAATCTGATCCAGCATTCCTTACTGATTCTGTTCTCACTGCTCACCGTCGTCACAGCACTGGGATTGATTCCAACCCT
>NZ_JBICHO010000004.1:0-10387 GCF_043100905.1 Rhodopirellula sp. JB055
GCACTTGCGTGGTGGGAACTGGGGGGCCTCGCTGACGCGTTTTGAAGTTGCGCTTTTGCGTGAGGCATTGGTTTCTTCATAACCCGACGCGTCAGCGAGGCGAAGTCAACATCGTTTGTCCCTCGCTGACGCTTCGGGTTACGAAAAAGCTGACGCTTCGGGTTTTGAGAAAAGCGCAACTTCAAAACTTGCGCGGCGGGAACTGGGGGCCTCGCTGACGCGTTTTGAAGTTGCGCCTTTACGTGAGGCATTGGTTTTTTCATAACCCGACGCGTTAGCGAGGCGAAGTCAACATCGTTTGTCCCTCGCTGACGCTTCGGGTTACGAAAAAGCTGACCCTACGGGTTTTGAGAAAATCGCAACTTCAGCACTTGCGTGGTGGGAACTGGGGGGCCTCGCTGACGCGTTTTGAAGTTGCGCTTTTGCGTGAGGCATTGGTTTCTTCATAACCCGACGCGTCAGCGAGGCGAAGTCAACATCGTTTGTCCCTCGCTGACGCTTCGGGTTGTGAAAAAGCTGACGCTTCGGGTTTTGAGAAAAGCGCAACTTCAACACTGATGCGCCGGGTTTCCATGCTCATGGATCGCTTGGCGGGACGGTTCGACGTTCGGTCATCGTCGGTGCTCACGACTACTGCGAAAGCACCAATCGTTCTGTCGTTGTCAATTCAGGACCGCCACCGCGATTGCCGCTTCCTGATGCGGTGAACAGTGAATCGCCGATCCGAACCAACCCCGTTCCATGTCGCCCTTGAAGCAGCGACGGCCACGCCGACCAGCGATCGATTGCCGGATCATAAACTTCGATTTCGTCGTGGGCCTGCTTTTGATCTGCACTCTCCCCACAACCGATGACCAACTTGCCATCGATCGCAATGACACTGTTTCCTGCCCGCTCGGTGGGAAGGTCGGGGCACTGCTCCGGTGGCAACCATTGGCCCGCTTCAAAGTCGTACACATCGATCTTGCTGATCGTTTGTGAAAAGACCGCGTTGTCGCGTTTCGATGTCACTCGACCGCCCGCTGCGTACAATCGATTGCCAATCACCGTCGCTTGAAAGTGATCACGTTGGTGGGGGGCATCGGGCAAAATCTCCCACACACCGGTCTTGGGATCGTAGCGATCGAACCAGCTTCGGCATCCATCCACGTGTCCATTGGTGATTCCACCGATCAGATAGATCCAACCGTTGTGATATACCGCACCGGCTCCGCCGCGACGCCGAGATGCGGGGATAGAATGAACGAAGTCAAAGCGATCTTCCTTCGGGTAGTACACCACGACTTTTTCCAGTGGTGTTTCTTTTGGGTACCGTCCGGTCATCGCGCCCATGAGGTAGATCGCGTCCGCCACGACCACGCCTTGGAAGTGATGCAACTCCAAAGGGGTTTCAGATTTTGCTGTCCAAACGTTCGTATCTGGATCGTAGACATCGACCGGATTGATGCGGCGACCACCCAGCAAATACAGATTGTCTTGAAAACCGACCAGGGCTGCTTCGTGACGAGCGGTGGGCTGGCCTTCCGTAGCGAGCGTCTGCCAACCCCTTGATTCTGGAGCGGGCGTCTGGGCTTGGACCATCGAGAACGTGCTACCAAGAACCAGAGCACAAATCAAGAAACGCATCGTAAGCGGACCGAGAGGATGAAGAGAGAAATGGAAAGACGGGATCTAGGCCAAGGCAGGTGGATCGCCGTTTGATTCTTCGGACGAGACGACCGAGAAGACATCGCCATCTGTCAGTCGGGTTCGCAAAGTTTGTCCTGGCTGGACATCGTTTGCTTTCCGGACGACTTGCCCTGATTCGGTTTGGGTCACGCTGTAACCGCGAGAAAGAACGGCCAAAGGTGACAGAGCCGTTTGGGCGGCGGCGACCGTTGCGAGTTTGGAACGAGCCTGTTCCAAACGACGCCAGATCGCAGACCGCCCGCGTTCGTCCCAATCGTCCAATTCGCGACTGCGATCGTGAACCAATTCGAACGGATTTTGAAACACCGGACGAGATTCCCAGTTCTCGAGCCGTTGTCGTTCTGCCTCGACGCGCCGAAACAGATTGCGTGTCATCATGTCCCCAAGTGCATCCAGCGCAGCAACCATGGACTCGCGATCGGGTAAGACTCGCGAGGCCGCATCCGTCGGCGTCAACGCTCGCACGTCTGCCACCAAGTCCGCTAGCGTCACGTCAATTTCGTGACCAACCGCGGACACCGTTGGTATTCGCGACGCCGCGATGGCTCGAACCAACTTTTCGTCATTGAACGACCAAAGGTCCTCCAACGAACCACCACCACGCGAAACGATCAAGACGTCTGGTTGAGGCCGCAATCGATGCGCCGCACGCATGCCATCGATCAACGATTCGACGCTGCCCGGCCCTTGGACGCTTGCCGGAATCAACACGATCTCAATTCCAGCGTGACGTTGAGCAGCGGCCTGCAAGAAGTCTTGAATCGCGGCGCCCGTGGGACTGGTCACGATCGCGACACGTCGCGGAACACGGGGCAGCAGGCGTTTGCGTTCAGGTTCGAATAGACCTTCCGCTTGCAGTTTGGCTTGCAGTTGCGCAAATGCGATTTGCAGGGCGCCCATGCCTTGCGGTTGGCATTTGCGAACGACCAACTGATAGGACCCCCGTGCGGCATAAACCTCGACGTCGCCCATGCACAGAACGCTTTGCCCGTCATCCAGATCGAATGGCAAACGCTCGGCAACGCTGCGCCACATCACACCGCGAATTTGAGACCGGTCGTCTTTCAGCGTGAAGTACAGATGTCCGCTTCTTGGACGAGCGATGTCGGTGATCTCACCCGCGACCCAAACCGAGGGAAACCCGGCCTCCACGGCTGCTTTGATTTGACGCGTCAGTTCGCTGATCGAAATCGCGTCATCACTGGTCGAAGTCCGTCGCTTCTTTTTGGCGACCTTTCGTTTGACTGGCTTTGCCTGGGCCGGCTTGTCATCGTCGGAATCGAATAACGAGAACTGAGTCGAATCGGTCATGGTTCCGATCGACTCATGCATGAATGATGAAACATTTTTGCGATGTCAGATAAGAAGGAAGGGACGTTCATGTTCACTGTTCTTCCCCGAGCGATGGGCCGCTCGGCGCCAACGCATCAAAGTCATCGTCTGAGCGGGAATTCAACGCCGACTGCAAGGTTTTCCAAGCCAACAAACAGCATTTTTCGTGCTCCGGTGTCAACTTGGCGCCGAACAGATCCAGCATTTGTTCCGGTGTGAACGCCTTCACCTCCTCAACCGGTTTTCCTTCGACGTGCTCCATCAGCATCGATGCAGATGCCTGACTGATCACGCATCCATCGCCGTCGAACCAAGCCTCTTTGACGTTGCCGGAATCATCCAGTTGCGTGGTGATCACGATCCGGTCACTGCACAACGAGTTCGTCCCCTCGCCCATGTGGGTGGCGGTCTCCAGTGTTCCGCGATGATACGGATCTTCGTAGTGATCCTGCACGTGATCGTCGTGACTGTCGTGCTCGATCGGCATGGTGAAATGAAATGTCGTGGGTGATTGGTCGGTGGAGTCGCACGGATGATGAGCGACGGGCAATTGATACGCAGCAAGTCTGATTCCGGCTGTCGCGCATTTAACTCTATGCGAGTTGTTCAAAAAGGGAAGCAGGGTTTCTGCTGGCACAAAGTTGGCCATTGGTCGCGGTGACTGCCACTCCTGATTTGACTGCCTGCGAAAGCTTTGCAAAGGCCCTTTCCAGGTTCGCCCATTGCTGATGTTCCTCGATTTCCCAACTGTGTCCCCACAGGTGAAACACGCCGTCCGTTCGCAATGCTTGCTGCAGCATCACATCCACCAATCCAACCCAGTCCGTCTTTCCGACCAATGTCCAAGCTCGGTAAAACGCCCCCCAAGATGCTCGCTTGGCCGCGTTGCGGAGATAGGCTGAACGCGGATGAGGATGTGCCTGGACCGACGTGGCCATGGACGACACCTCCCAGCCTTTGTCTCCCCGGACATAGTCCCCTCGAACGCGACGCGTGGGAGGATCCGTTTTCAACAACTCGACCGTGCGAAATCCGTTGAAACCGTGCCGAGCGATCGCGTTGACATGTTCCCGTTGGAATTTCCCCAAGGGCGGGCAAAACATTTCGCAAGGCTGACCGGTCACGTCGGCAACCCAAGCACCGCTATCGTGAATTTGCCGCTCGGCTTGCACGTCTGGCAAGCTCGTTAGCGGCAGGTGGTCCATCGTGTGCGCCCCGATCTCAAATCGCTGACTCAGTTCGCGGACCTTCTCTTCCGATAGCGTTTCCAATTGTGATTTTCGCGGGATGTAGAACGTCGCTGACAATCCATGTTGTTCCAACAACTCAGCCAAGCGTTGATCCTGAGGATGTCCGTCGTCCCAGCTTGTCGTGACCACGCATCGGTTCGTCATGAGCCTGTTCTGGTAGCAAGGAAGTGTTCGGGGAATCCGCCTGACTTGGCGTGTGATGGAGCGAGTGTTGCGAATCAATTCGGACTTCGGCCGCGTTGGCGTGTGCCTCCTTAGGGCGGCCCCGAAGTCGCATCGCTTCTCGATAGATCGCCATCAATTGATCGTGGTTGATCGCCGCGGTGTACTTCGATTCATACTCCTGACGAGCTCGCTCACGCATCGCAATGGTCTCCTCGGCGTTCCGGACAAACCCGTCGACGATCGAGGCCAACTCGTCCGCGTTGCCACTTCGAAACAGAGCCCCCACAGATGGATGAACGAGTTCAGCTTGACCACCTTGGTCGGCACACACAACCGGTGTCCCGCATGCATAAGCTTCCACGACCACACGGCCGAATGACTCCGCACAATGAGAAGGCAGGATCAGCATCGCCGCGTCGGCCATTGTCTCATAGACCGCCGACTGTTCCAAGCGACCAAGATATTGCACGTTCTCACGCGGTTGATCCAACAGATGTTTGAGCGGCCCATCACCGATCACCTTCAAAGGAATCGGCTGGGTCAGCCGGTCCCAAGCATCCAGCAGCACCTTCACCCCCTTCTCTTCGCTCAAACGCCCCACGAACAAAGCGTAGCCGCCCTCGCCTTCTCCAAACGGCAATTCCGATTCGACAAAGTGAGGTTTAACCACGATTGGAGGCATCGGGTGGCCCGATCCCTCGTAACGAGTTTTGACGAACTGCGTCGGAGCGATCGCCAGATTGAGATACCGCTGATATGTTTTTTGAGTTCGGTGAAGCCAGTTCTTCACCGCAACCACTCCGGATGCCAAACGACTCTCGTGAAAGCAAGCATGACGAATCGCAGGCAGTGCGAAACGTGCCGAAACACAATCGGTGCAAGGCTGACCGGCGCGGAAACAAACGGCGTTCGGGCACAGGATTCGCGAATTGTGCAACGTCAACACAGTCGCGGCTCCCGCATCATGCGCCGCCTTGATGGCCGCCGGAGAAATCGCAGGGAACGTGTTGTGAAAGTGAACGACGTCGATTTGGTTCTGCTGCACCGCCCCCTGGATTTCGCCGGCGATTTGGGAATTCCAAACCGTCATCCTTGCATTATTGAGAGCTCCCGCCCCGGACATCGAATCGTTCATTCGCGTGAAGCGAGTCACCTCATGTCCGAACGATTCTAGAAGCTGCGTTTCTGCATCGAATACGACATCCTCGCCACCACGCAGGCGGTAATAACTGTGAACGGCTAGGATTCGGATGGCGATGATCGGCGCCGTGGGGCAGCGAGGAAAGAGAGGTGAACGATTGCGAGTTCAGCGATGGATGGCAAACATTGGTTTAGCGAGGAACCGTCGTCAAGCCGCCATTTTCTTCGGTCTCTATAACCGCTTCGGTTTCAGGTGGCTTGTTAAAGCCTCGAACGCTGTCTGATCCGCGATAGCGTCCATGTCCTGGATCGTTTCGACGACGAGTTGGGGGGACACGACTAGCATCCAAGTCGGCAGAGTTCGGCGGGGCCAGCAGCCCCCGAACGAGAGCCTGGACGACCCCAAAACCGACGGCCAGTATCGCTGCCAACACCAACAAAATCGCACGTTTCGGCTTGACCTTTTTCAGCCCCAGCGAGGGTTCCTGAACAACCGCGATCTCGCTGACCGAGCCCGATGACAAACGATCAATCAACCTCGCGTTGTCACGGTTTTCTGCCGTTCGCATGTATTCGGCTTCGGCCAGTTGGGTTTCCCAGGTCAATTCAGCCAGCTGGACTTCGTCACGATTCAATTGCGTCAATTCTTCTTTCAACGACTCTGCTTGGGTCTTCAGATTGTCACGCTTGGATTTCAAACCTGACAAACGGGTGTCGGTTTCCTGCAGTGACATGACAAGAGATTGCCGCACCGGATTGGTGGACTCCGTTGTCTGAGGCCGTTCCCCTTGTTCCGCCTGAGCGATCTCGGTGGCGGCCGCCAATTGTTCTCGCAGCACCTTCAATTTCGGATGATCGTCGCTCAACTTCAGCGACTGTTCCTTGTATCGGACTTCCAAGTCATACAATGACTGTCGCATCGAATCACCCGTCGCTTTCGGGATGCCTCGTATGGTTTGTGTCTGAAGCGTTTCCGGTTGCTCACGAATTTGTTCAACCAGCCGTGAACGCTGTGCAACTGCGGTCGCGAGTTCATGTTCAACATCCACCAAGTTGCTTTCGACTTGGCTGATCAGTGAACGCAATGCCGACTGAGCCGAACCGATGTCAATGATTCCCCGTTCGGTCTTGGCGATGCGAAGTTTTTCCTTTGCCTCCAACGCACGCTGGTAAGCCAAGTCGGATTGCTCTTCAAAGAACTTTGCCGACCCGAGCGAGCTATGAGCCATGGCGTGGTGTTGGCGATAGATTTTCACCAACGCGTCGAGCAGCTCTTGCGACAGAAAAGGGTCCTCAGTCCGGACTTCCAAATCAATCGTGTAAGCGTCCTTGGCCACGTACAAGTTCAAGGACTCTTGAAATGATTGGATCGCCATCTCCTCCGCGATCTGAGCTTGCACCTCTTCGGCGGACATCTCCCCCATTGGTTTGGACGTCCCCCCGGGGACCAAGGAGCTCAACTTCTGCATCGTCTTGGACAGCAAACTGCGTGGTTCCAAGATTCGTTCCACACCAACCTTCTTGACCACCTTTGTGGCGATCGCACGGGACTGCAACATCTCGCGGACACTGTTGACTTGCGATGCCCGACTGTCTTGCAAAGAAACCGTCGGCGACAGCGTCGCGGTGGGATCCATGGAGACCGCGCCGCGCCCCAATCGAATCAGTAACTGCGAATAGGAATCAAACTGAGCCGGGATCAAGAAGACACCCAACGCCAAAACTGGCAGCAACACGATCGTCCACAGAACCACGGACAACCTGTGGCGAGCAACCGCCTGCCAGAGATCATTCAGCCGCAAGGGACGAAAATGATCGGCTTCGGCAAAGGAGCGTTCATTCATGTTGCGAAAGGCAGCGAGAGACAGAAACGATGACAACAAGCGGAGTGAGGTTGGCCGGAATTGGCACCGCCTCCATCCAAAGAAAGCGAAACCCGCGCCCAGATTCCGCCCGTGTCAGTCTAATCCGATCTCCGCCGAACGAGAGGGGCAAGGCCGTCACACCGCCATTTTTGAAGGATCACACCTTGGGGCAAGCATCATTCGCCGCCCCTCGCCAGCGGGAAAACGCATCCATTTGGACTCTTAAACCGCAGAATGGTGGGTCCCTGTCAGTGCCGATGCGCTGCCAGCGCATGAAAAAACCGACAGGCTGGATCCATCGATCCGACCTGCCGGTCCAATTCAGTAACAGCCACTCGGCGGCAAGAGTGAAGCCGCTGGGAGAAACGCGTGGATCTCGACGTGCTACTGCACAAGTCTTTCAGTGATCCAGGCGTGCCCGAAAAATGAACCCTCTGCCGGTGTTATGTGACTGCACCTAACAGACCTCAAAAGATCTGCTGTTTGCATTTTAGGCTTCGTCGCCCATGCAGCAAGGTTGATCGGCCAATTAGTTGCCAGATCTGATCCGATTCTGGCAATTTGTGTGATTCACGCCAAACTGTCCCAGTCGATTCTTCGGACGCGATATGTGGACAAAAAACCGCGTAATCGTTCAGCGAATCAACCATTCGCGGAACCCTTCCACGAATTGATCGCCATTTCCCATCACGCTTCGGACCAGCAGGACTAGCATCGCGAGCGCCACAAACAACGCTCCCCAGCCTCGTCTCGGTGATGGCGGAGCGATCCCGCGAACCTGAACGCGCAACTGTCCAATCAAGTGCTTCCAAAACGACAGAGGCAACATCGGCTCAAACGCCAACACGCTGACGCAGTCCAATCCCTGGTGCCCCTCAATTCTCAGATGAGCATCAAATTGGGGCAAATGCACCTGGGCCTTCTTCTCGTCGCCCGTCGCGGACGAATCGATCGCTGATGCAGCACGCATCAGCGCGGGATAAAGCTCCTCAGTCGTTCGACCGTATACCACCAATCGCGGTTCACGCGTCAACACAATCAATCCGCAAACCAGCGTGTACAGAAGCAATAACGGCAACCAAACGTACGGCCCCAGAAAAATCGCCGAAGCAGTGGGGAAGAACAATTGCATCGGGCCAATCGCGACCATCCCCGCGACAGCAAACAAAACCGCGGCCATGTCTCGACCTCCCGTCGTCACCAACACTCGACCACTCACCCGAATCAGCGACAGCAACAACAGGTATCCAATCAATGGCAGGAACGCCACGGTCAGAACAAAGGGGTCAATCACGATTCTGTCTCCTCGCTCTCTGCTTCCACCGAACGCTGGTAGTTCTCCTCTTTCGTTGACTCGGCGCGTTTTTTCGTTGCTTTGACCGCGTGCTTGTCAGGAACCGGAGTGCTGCTGACGAGTGCCAAAATTGTCTGTCCTGCCGTCGGAACCAACGGTGCGTCCACCGTGTTGATGTTCAACGATCCTTCCGACGTGATCGCACACAACACGGTCGCCACCTCACCATACGTTTCTTGGAAGTCAGCAAACGAGTAGGTCTCGGTCAACTTCGTTGTTTTCAACGTGGCTCCTGCCGCGTGCATTTCAGCCAACCGGGTGAACGTCAGGCCTTCGCCAAACAACTCGCGTCCCATCAAGTTTTTCGTCAAACCCCGACGCCCGGCCATGTTCTTGGTTTTGAACGTCAGTTGATACAGCCTGGACGATTCGAACATCGTTCGACATTCGCGCAGTGCCAATGAGTTGACCTCGTCGTTGGGGGTCATCGCCAGCAATCGCCCAATCCCCGAAAGATCTAAATCTTCACGGGCATGCTCGTTGAGGATGTTGGCGCATTCACCGCGCAGTCCAGCCATCCGGGCTTGGCTGATTTTGTTGTAGTTCGTGTCGACCAATAGCACGGGAACTCCGGCCGCTTTGAGTTCGGTCGCAAAGTCTCGCACCCAGGCATCCGCTCCCGCGATCAACACACCACGACTGGTCTCTTCCGCCAACTTCAGCAACCGAGCCAGCGGTGCGGCTGCGATTCCGTAGACAGCAACCGTGCCGATGATGACCAAGAAAGTGACCGTCGCGAGTTGCTCGGAACCCGGAATGTTTAGGTCGGGTCGGCTTTCCATCGACAACGCGAACACACTGCTCACCGCAGCCGCCACAATCCCACGAGGTGCCAAACCCGCAATGAATGTCTGTTCGCGATAGTCCAATGGACTTCGCAGCAATGACAAGTACACCGACAACGGACGCACAATGAAAATCAACGCCAGGATCAATCCGATTCCCGGCATCCCGATCGTCGTCAGGTCCGTCAGGTTGACTCGCGAACCGAGCACGATGAACAAACATCCGATCAACAGCGTGCGAAGATTCTCCTTCAGCTCGATGATGTGCTCAACATCAAAGTGTTTTTGATTGGTCAGCCAAATGCCCAGCACGGTCACTGCGATCAGGCCTGATTCGTGTGCCATCATGTTGCTCAGCGCGAACAACAGCAACGCCAGCGACAACGCAGCAACGCCGTGCAAATGATCCGGCACCCAGTAACGTCGCAAGGCCTGTGTCAGCAGAGCACCGCCGGCAACCCCCAGTCCGACTCCAATCGCAGAGGTCAACAGCAGCGACTTCAATGCACCCGACCAGTGAGGTGCGGACTGGGCCAGCACAACCTCTTCAAAAACCAGCACAGCCAACACCGCGCCAATTGGGTCAATGACAATCCCTTCCCACTTCAACGTCGATGCGACTCGGCGACTCGGTTTGACCTGCCGCAAAAGTGGACCGATCACCGTCGGACCGGTCACCACCAGGATCGCGCCCAGCACAAAGCTCAGGTGCCATCCGAATCCGAGAATCCAGTGAATCGCCAAGGTGTTGCCGATGAAGGCCAGCGCCGCACCGACCGTGCACAGCCTCAACGACGAGGACCCCGA
>NZ_JBICHO010000005.1:0-9291 GCF_043100905.1 Rhodopirellula sp. JB055
TTGGTCGGCTACAATGATGGTCTTTCGAGACCCGCGGACTTCACTGGTGATCGTGATTTTGGCTGGTTCGTTGGGTTTGCTGAATTTGATTGCATTGCTGATGAGATTTTGAAACAGTTCCACCAGAAAACCCTCGTGTCCATGCACCATCCCTAATTCGGAAACCGTGATTTCAGGGGATGTTTCTAGGGTCAGCTGGGAAAGGTTTTGGAGAGCGGTGGCGACGCAGTCTTGAAGGTCGACCTGCGTGATTTCAAGTTCGGATTGCCCGACACGCGACAGCATCAAAATGTCGTCGATGAGGTCCTTCATCCTGGTGGCGCCGTCAATGATGTGCTGCAAATAGGTGTGGCCTTTTGCGTTGAGTGAATCTGCGTGTCGTTGCTGCAAGAGTTGGCTGAATCCCGCGATTGCACGCAAGGGTTCTTGCAGATCGTGGGAGGCGGCAAAGGCAAATCGTTGCAATTCTCGGTTGCTTTCTTGCAGTTCGTTTTCGGATTTCTTTTTATCCTCGATATTGAAAATGGTTCCCGCGGTCCGAATGGGAGTGCCATGGCTGTCGAAAAGCGTGTGTGCATGAGTACGAAACCAGAAGTGGCCCCCATCGCGGTGGAGCATTCGGAATTCGACGGTGAAAGGTTCGCGGGTCCTCTGTTGTGCGTTGAGTTGATCGAAGAATTCATCAGAATCGTCTGGGTGGATCCGTTCGCGAAAGGCCTGGAACGTTTCGGGGAAGGCATGTCGGTCATTGCGGTCGTAACCAAGCAACTGCCGAAATTTGGGTGCATACTGGACGTGATCGGTTTGTCGGTTCCAGTTCCAAATGCCACCGCTTTCACCAAGCAGTCGGATGTAGACCACCTGAGTTTGAAGGTCTCGGACATGTTGTCCGATGCTAACGGTTGCCAGGGTGGTTGCGGCGCCGATCCCCAGAATGACGTTCAGTAGCATCAGCATTCGAGTGCGTCTCTCGAGTCGCTCGGCCTCCGCTCTGCATGAAGCGTTGAGCGACTGAACGATTGTTTTGAGTTCGATGAGTGAGGGCGAGTCGTCAAAGCGGACGGTTGCGTCAATTTCTCGGGCGGTGGCGCCGTTGCTTGCCATCTCACGGACAACCTGCAATTGGCCGGAGTACTCCGTGACCATGCGTTGGGTTTCTGGCAGCGGGACGCCGTGGATTGGGGGCTGGGCAATGGTTTCCAGTTCGCGAATCAGTTCGGTCGCTTTTGCAGCGTTCTGGACTGCGTGTTCGTAATAACGTGGTTCGTCGGGACGCAAAACGTAGTTTTTGAAGTTGTGGATCAGACCTCCGTAGCCGAGTTCGTGTTCCAGTCGTTCCGTGACATCGGTCACTTTGGCAGCGAGTTCATTGACAGCGTGACGCTGATATTCAGCCGAGATCATGTAGAGGCTGATAACGGACACAGCGGCAATGCAGAGGCCAATGCAGGTGAAAAGCGTGGAGGTACGCATGGTCTTGATTGCGAGCTGTTGATTCAATCGGAGGGAGGATTTTCCGCTGTTTTGCGCTCCAACGCAAGCGAGTCTCCTGCGAGCCTTTTGGGGAAGGATGCTGGTTGTTTAGGCGATTTCTTCGGTTCGGAAGGTTTGTGGGGTCAGTTCCGAAAGTTCGGTGAGAATTTGCTCGAGTTTCTCGGGATTCAGTGGTTTGACGAGATGAAGGTCAAATCCCGAGTCCCGAACTGCTTTGCGATCTTTGTCTTGCCCATATCCAGTCAGTGCGACCAGTTTGGTGCAAGCGTGGTCCGGATCGGACCGAATGCGTTTGGCAAGTTCGTGACCGTCCATGACGGGCAGTCCGATGTCGATGATGGCTGCATCGGGACGGATTTCACAGATTTTTTCCCAACCAGCCACACCATCGCTGGCCTGGAACACGGTCAGCCCTCGCAACTCCAGCAACCCCGCTAGCATTTCGCGTGCATCATCAATGTCTTCCACCAGCACAACAGATTGGAGGGCGGCGCCCGAGCTTTGTGGTGCCTCGGTGTCGTCAGCGATTTGGTATTGCGAAAGCGGGAGCGTTACTGTGAACGTGCTGCCTTTTCCGATTCCATCGCTCTCGGCAGTGACCGTTCCGTGATGCAGTTCCACAACCGCTTTAACGAGCGTCAAGCCGACTCCCATGCCGCCATTGGATCGATCCAGCGTTTCATCGGATTGATAGAACAGAGAGAAGATCTCGTTCAGTTTGTCCTCGGGAATGCCAGCCCCTGTGTCCTTCACTTCAATGAGCACGTTGTTCCCGGCGACCTTGAGTTCGAGATGCACCTTTCCTTCGGCGGAGTTGTATTTGATTGCGTTGTTGAGCAAGTTCACCGTCACCTGTTCGAGCCTTGCAGGGTCACCGTTGACGATCAATGGGGCGGAGGGAATGTTGGACGATAGTTCCACGTTGGAAGCATCGGCGCGGCTTTGGATGGTGCAGATCGCTTGTTCCGCGACCCTGGTCAAATCGGTGCGTTGTTCGCGAAGTTCGATCTTTCCATGAGTGATTCGAGAAACATCCAGCAGGTCGTCGAGCAGATGCGACATCTGCCCGAGTTGTCGTTTGACGACGCCCAAGGCTTTCTCGGTGACCAGCGGTTTGGTCTCCTTGGCGGACATGATTGCAATCGCATTGGTGACCGCACCCAAGGGGTTGCGAAGTTCGTGCGAGAGCATCGCCAGAAATTGGTCACGTCGTGCAACACCCTGTTTGACTTCCTGTTCTGCTTCACGGCGCTGGGTCACATCTTCGACGGATCCCGCCATTCGAGTTTCGCTGCGTCCAGACTTGCGTTCAGCAGAACCACGCATGTGAAACCACCTGTATTCATTGGTGGTGCCGTATTCCATCCGGTACTCGATGTCGAAGGGCGTGTCGTTTTCGAGATGGCTTTTGAGTGCAGCCATCACCCTTGCGTGGTCGTTGGGATGCATGAGTTCTTCCCAAAGCGAAACCGTCATTTCGTCGGTTGGGTCACGACCCAGCAGAGCATACATACGTCGCGAGCACCAAATGGCTTCCTTGGTGACATCTTTCCAGTCCCAAATTCCGGCGTTGCTTCCGCGAACAGCCAAATCAAATCGTTCCTCGCTCTTTTGAAGTGCCTCCGTCGCTGCTTGCAGCATCGTGACATCCACCAGGGTCACGACCGCGCCCTCTACCGTTCCTCGCGATAGGTAGGGGAAGATCCGCAGCAAGTACCATTGCCCGTTTTCGTCTTTGATTTCCCGCTGAATGAACTGCTCGGTCTGGATGACTTCTTTGATGCTCTGCGTCAAAAATGCGTCTTGTAAACGATGCGTGAACGCATCAATGGGACGCCCGATGTCTTGGGGGATGAGGTTGAAAAGCTCTGCAATTCGCGGGGTGAAACGTCTCAGTCTCAGACGCGAATCGAGGAACAATGTGTGGACATTGGTGGTGGTCAACAGGTTGTCAATGTCGTCATTCAGTTCCGTCAGTTCGTCAATTTTTCGTTGGTGTTCCGCGTTGACCGTGTAGAGTTCTTCGTTGACGGAATGCAGTTCTTCGTTGGTGCTTTGGAGTTCCTCGTTGGAGGAGGTCAGTTGCTCATTGGTTGATTGCAGGACTTCGTTGGTGGATTGGTGTTCTTCAATGGTCGACTGCAAATGGCTTTGCGTGAATTGCAATTCGCGTTCGAGGTATTCCACTGCTATGACTTGGTCTGCGGTGAGAACAATGGGGGCTCGTTGGCTTGGTTGCAATTCTTGAGGTTCGAGCTGAATGAGCGATGTGCCTTCTTGGTCGTCTCCCGCGTCAAAGCGATCCACCGTTATCTTGAGAAAGCATTGTTCCCCGTTCAGGACGCACGGGATCTGCTCGACTGTCACCGGGTTACCGTCTCGGCGCAGTTGAACCAAGGCGATCGAAATCGCGGATCGGAGTTCCGGCAAGATGATGTTGAGGAGGTTGTTTTGCGGTCGACCATCCGAGAACGAGAGATAGGAACCGGCGCCTCCAAAGACATGCAGGATCTCCTTTTTGTCGTTGACCAGGATGGCTGGAGAAAGAAACTTCTCCAGCAATTGGTCGTAGGTCTTTAGCAGTTGACGTGTCGCGGTCCGTTCGCGAGCGATGTCGACTCCGGCAGGCGGAACAGATGGCCAGGGACGTCGGAGGGACAAATTGCCTGAAGCAGAAGCGCTGACTTCGCGATGCTTTCGAAAAATTCGAAGGGATTCGTCGAGCGGTTGGAACTCGTTGCGAAGATCTCCAAGAGATTCACTGTTGCCAAGGCAGAGGACGCCACCGGTTTTCAATCCGAAGTGAAAAAGCGAGAGCACGCGTTGTTGAGTCGCAGGTGTGAGGTACACCAGCAAGTTGCGACACGAGATCATGTCCAATCGAGTGAAGGGAGCGTCCCGGATGACGTTGTGAGGCGTGAAGACGACCAGTTTGCGGATCTCGGGTGTGACGTGAAAACCGTCCTGTCTTTCAATGAAATAGCGTTCGCGACGTTCGGGAGTGATGGATGCAAGTCGCTCGTCTGTGAAGACTCCTCGCCCCGCTTTCAACAAAGAGGGGTCATGAACATCGGATGCGAAGATTCGGACACGTTTTTCGATGCCTCGTCGGTCGAATTCTTCTGCTAATTGAATCGCCAGCGAGTACGCTTCTTCGCCTGTTGCGGTGCCGGCTACCCAGCACCGAAAGTCTTCGTCGGGATTGAGGTCGTCGATCAGCTTCGGAAGCACGTCCAGTTCCAGTCGGTCAAACGCTTTGCTGTCACGAAAAAAATCGGTGTTTCCGATGAGGATGTCGCAGTAAAGCTGATTGAGTTCTTCGGTGTCCTCTCGTAGCATCTCCCAGTACTCGTTGATGCTGTCCTTCTGGGCCAGTCGAACCCGGCGTTCAACTCGTCGGCTGAACATCTCGGTTTTGTACTGTGAGAAATCGATGTTGAAGGTGTTGTGTAGCAACCCGTAAACCAACCGAATCGGGGATTCAAGCAAGGGCTCGGCGTCAAGCGTTTCCTTCGGTTCGCTGTTGGTGAGTGTCGCCGGAGCATCGGCGGCAATGCGTTGCAGCGCTCGGGCAATTTCGGGTGGGCTGAGCACCAACTCCGCGACACCGGTCTCGTAGGCGCTCCTTGGCATGCCATCAAATGCAGCGGTTTCGATCGACTCGACGATGACGGTGCCACCTGCCGCGGCAATGTCGCAGACCCCGCGGCTGCCATCCGAACCGGTACCGGACAAGATGACGGCGACGGCATCCGGTCCAGCCTCTTGTGCCAAGGTGCGTAAGAAACCGTCGATTTGGAACGAAAGGCCGTTCCCTTTGGCTCGTTCGGCAAGGAGCAGTCGCCGATTGGAGATGATCACGTGCTGACCGGGAGGCAGCAAATAGATGTGATCTGGTTCGATCAAGGTGCCGTCTTCAATCAGGTGGACAGGCAGCTTTGCGTGGCGAGACAGCAACTGGTCCATCATGCTGTCGAAGTCAGACGACAGATGTTGGATGACAATGATCGCCAATCCCGTTTCAGCGTTCAGTTCATCGAAGAGAGCTTCGAGCGATTGCAGACCACCGGCTGAGGCGCCAATGCCAACGACTTTCGTGGGCGTAGCAGACGCAGGACCGTTCTCATTCATAGGTTACTTTTTCGATGCAACGCATTGGGTCAGCAGGCGGCCCCAAGTTGGCTTTCGAGTTCTAGGACGAACTCGTGAGGATGGATTGGTTTTGAGAACCATTGGTCGTAGTGGTGGTCGGCTTCGCCATTGGGCGTTTCTGGTTCGCTGCCACTGATCACAAACAGCTTCAAGTGCTGGAACCTCGGGTCGCAGCGGATGGCCTTTGCCGTGTTCGAGCCATTCATGTTCGGCATGTTCATGTCCAAGAGGACAACATCGGGGACATGGTGTTGGGCGAGGTAGTCCAAGGCTTGCTCGCCGTCCGCGGCTACGCTGACATCGTATCCATGGACACGCAGGTATTCAGCTAACAACTCTCTTTCCTGCGCGTTGTCTTCCACCACAAGCGCGCTGCGTTTTCGAGGTGGGGCAGCCATGATCTCTTCTTCCGGACTGATTTTTCCGGCAAACTGATCCAGTTCTGAGAGTTGATCCAAGGTGACGTTAAGAGACTGCTCCGCTTCGTCCACTCGTCCGGCCTGCAGATGCGCTTGCGTCACGGATAAGGCCAATGAAACGGTGTTCAGTTTATTTCGAAAAGCGTGTCGCTGTTCTTGCGCTGCGTCGTGAATGCGAGCGTTGGTTTCCGACTCCATGAGTTCGCTTCGCAGAACGCGGACATGGTCGGGAGCGACCACGCCGACCTGCACCTTCTTTCCGCTGACTCGTAATATTTCGATCGTGATTCCCAGGTTCAAGAATGAAAATTCTTGCTTCACTTTTCTCGATAGCACGAGCATGAGAGGTCTCCTTCCCGTCAGGTAGAGTGCGAATTCATTCGAACTTCGCGTTCGAAAAGGGGGAGCGACCGGCATCTTGCCAAGCGTCTGGGACGTGGAGGCAGTCCTTTGCTCACAACTCGCCCTCGTGCCTGCATTTAGATACCCTCTACAGGGGGCTGTCAAGGGAAAAGGTGCAGGAAACGTTTGGTTTTAGAATCTTGCGGGTTGACCTAAGGGGTATCCCTAGGTTTCGAAGTCTACGGAGTTAAGTTTGGTCATGTCTTTCAAGTTTGCATTCACCCAAGAAGTGTGACGCCAGAGCACGCTTTTGCTGTTTGGGTGCGATCGGAAGACCACGATATGACCATGACTGACGATGGAATGTGGGGCGCAGTTGAAATGTCGATCCTTCTGTTGGCAATGTTTCTCATGCAGAGGTTGGTCTCCTCAGGTCAACATTGTCGTAGAGATGCATGCCACTGGTGTGCGACGAAGTCAGTGGTTGAGCTACGATGCCTCCGAAGCGTGCTTCGGTGATGTACACAGGGCGATGGTGAATCAGGCAAAAGACGGAACCACATACCCGGGAAGGTGTGTCCGGGGAGTCCACGTAGCGGAAGCAGAACCCACCGGAGAAACTCCTATTTCCAAAGCTCAGACGTCGCCCGTCCCCATCCTCGGCCAAGGCCACGCATTCTTTGCAGATGTACCAAGGGTAGCGAAGAAAGACACGTTGCTTCGCGCCACAAACGGGGCAATGGTGGTCGGGCATTTCAGTCGAGTGTGACGAACGGGGCATGGTCGGATTGCGTTTGGCGGGTGGTGAGAGAGACAGCGTTCACGTGCGAGATGATTGCAGGTTGGATGGCGGGACAGTTCATTTTTTCGCCATTTGAATGTAGTCATCTCGCGAGAGTCCGATGTATTTTAGCGAGCTCGGGTTTGGTCGATGAGGCGACCATTTTACCCTATGGCTTTCCACGTTATCGCGTCCATTGCACAATCGAATTCTATTTCCCTGTGCCAAATTTTGTTTCCCTGTGAACCCGGAGAAGAACGATGAGTAAAACACAAACGATTGAGAACTTGCAAAAAGCGTTGGGCATGGAACTGACCGCAACTCACCAGTATCAGTTGCATGCTTGTGTGCTGGACGATTGGGGAATGGGCCTGTTGGCGTCCAAGATGCGGGAAGAATTGCAAGAGGAATTGGGGCACTCGGAGGACTTCCTGAACCGAATCCTGTTCCTGAACGGGCACCCCAACGTGGCGATGCAGAAAACTCCTGTGCAGGCAAAGTCATTGAAGGAGATGTTTGAATCTGACTTAGCTGACGAAAAGGAAGCGATCGACTTCTACACCACGGCATCGATTCAAGCGAGTGAAGACCGTGACATCGGTACGCGTCAATTGTTCGAACGAATCGCCGTCGACGAAGAAGGTCACGCGGGTTGGTTGGAATTGCAACTGGATCTGCTGGAGCGAATGGGTGAGCCAGCCTACATCGCCAAGCACATGCCAGCGAACTCCGACGAATAGAACCGGCTGGGCGTCTGCTCATCGGGCATGATGCAGGTCACTTGAAAATTGATTGCCGATCCGTTTTTTACTTGAAACGGATCGTGTGAAATCAGGACCTCGCTCTGCCCCGGCTTTGATTTCACCGTGGAGGTCCTCTTAGAAACTTGATGTTCAAATTTTCAGTTTTCTTGCGGGGCCCTCAGGCTCGGACCAAACGGACTGTTGATTGAAAACGTTTCGCAGATCGAAGGGTCAGTCGGCGGTTGCTAGCCCAAAGTTACCGGAGACGAACCGGATGCTATCGTGTTCCGGCCGACTCAATCAACCGTCTGCGAAGCGGTTGATTGAGGCAATCTGCATCGGAAGCCCGAATGAGTATCCTGGGGTATCTGAATCCTGGTTCGGCAGGTGCACCGGTTTTGATCAGCTCTCGGGAAGGATCTCCAATCGCAATTTAGCCCTTCCAATTGGGGAGCTCGGAAAGGTTGTTTTTGGATTTTGACGAGATTGCGTGTGACAAAGCTTGCTCCGCTGTGTTTGGCTGGTAGGAGACAAGAATGTTGCAAGGTCCGGAAACACGAGCGTCGCTGATTGGCAAGCTGAATGAGCCGGCTTCGGAAGAAGTTTGGACGGAGTTTGTCTCGATCTATCGTCCGCTGGTGGTCCGGGTTGCCTTGGCAAAAGGATTGCAGCACGCCGACGCGGAAGACTTGACGCAAGACGTTTTCGCGGCGGTGCGGCGGTCGCTGACAAAGTTCGAATCGCGTGGCAGCGGTTCGTTTCGGGCTTGGTTGTTCCGAATCACTCGCAACTTGGTCGTCAACCATCTGACCCGTTCCAAGGGACCGATCGGTTCGGGGGACAGCCACGTTCAACAGTGGTTGATGCAGCAACCTGAACGAGAGAACGAAACGGCCACGCTGTTCGATCACGAATTGCTGCGTCAGCAATTTCAGCTTGCCGCCGATCGTGTGCGGCCGAATGTGGAACCCGCGACGTGGCAATCCTTTTGGATGACGGCCGTCGAGGGCAAATCGATCTCCTACGTTGCGGAATCGCTCGGCAAGTCCCAGGGATCCGTTCGAATGGCAAAGTGCCGTGTGTTGGCACGTTTGCAACAAGAAGCTCAAGCATTTTCTGGTCAGTGGGAGACGGAAGCATGATCGCACGCATTCGAGATGTGAAGCACGACGATGGACTTCACTACGATCGAGAAACGCTGAACGACTACCTCCACGATCGCCTGGACGCGGACACGCAAGAAGTCACCCAGCACATCGAGGTCTGCGAAGAATGCCAGGCTCACGTGGAGCGTTTGGTCACCGACGACGTGACGTGGGAGGAAGTCGGCGAATTGCTTCGGGAGCCGATCGCGAACGGC
>NZ_JBICHO010000006.1:0-2823 GCF_043100905.1 Rhodopirellula sp. JB055
CGTTCATCCAACGCCACGTTGAAAACGGTAAAGCGGTCTACATCCACTGCAAGGCCGGCCGAGCTCGCAGTGCTACCATCGCGATCTGCTGGTTGATCGCTCACAAAGGCATGTCGCCCGACGAAGCCCAAGCTTGGCTGCTGGAGAAACGACCGCACATCAACCCGCGTCTGACGCAGTGTCTGGTTGTCCAACAGTTCGCTCGCGAACTTCAAGCCAGTGCCCAATGAGCAACCAGAGCGTCAAGTGTGGCGCTATGTCGGCTCAGTTCTCAACGACGTTTCAACGCACGTAGGCTGGGCACTCTTGCGTCAGACTCCTCCGAGCCCCCAATCACAACCCGAAGCGTAAGTTTTGAAGTTGCGTTTTTCTCACAACCCGACGCGTCAGCGAGGGCCTCACCGGCTCGTTGCGATGGCATGCGGTCCCTCGCTGACGCATCGGGTTATGAAAAACCCAATGCCTCACGCAAAAGCGCAACTTCAAAAAGTGTAAGCGAGGGACTCCCCCAACTCCCTCGACGGCCCCCTCCAGGGCGAAACCCAGACGCCAGCTACCAATCGCGTCATGCTGCTCGACGACATCGAACCAACCACGCAAACATTTGAGGACAAATGTTCTACTCTGCTGTGACTTGATCCAACCAAGCGAAAGAACTCAAGCCATTTCGGAAATGCCTCCCTCGGTCACATCGTAGAATGACAGGCTCCTTCCGTTTTCTCGATTCAATGGAGCCCAACGTGTTCGTTCGCATCGCCTGCCAATCAAGCTTGCTTGCTGCTGTCATCTGTGCCTCCGTGCTGTCGTTCCCAGGTACTGCTTGTGCCGACGGGGTCGACACTCGGTCCAAGTTGACTGTGCAAGCATCGGCTGACTCAAAGGTCGCCCCTGACAGCGTCACCCTTCGTTTCGCGATTGAATCACGGGAGGAAAAGGTCACCGACGCGGCCCGGAAAACCTCCGAACACGTCAAGCGTGTCGTGCAGTTTTTGAAAGACCAGGGAATTGAAACGAAAGACATTCGAACGGAATCGGTTGTGCTATCCCCTATTTACTCGAGAGGGCAAACGGGCCAATACGCCAAGCAGATTCATTCGAACCAGGCAGCGCAAGGACTAGACGACCTTTTTGGTGACCCAACACCACAGCAAGCGGCCCCGTCCAATGTCCGCGATGAACTGCAGCAGAACCAACCCATCGGGTATTCGGCCAGCCGGCAACTGACGATCATGGTCCGAGACATCAAACAATTCGAAACGATCTACACCGGAATCCTGGAACGCGGAGTCAACTCCATCGCTGGAATCCAGTGGATGAACTCCGATCAGATTCAACATCGCCGCGCCGCTCGCATCAAAGCGATCGCCGCCGCGCGAGAGAAAGCCAACGACATGGCAGGAGCCCTCGATGCCAAGGTCGCTCGCGTGATCAGTGTCCAAGAAACATCTCGCAGTTCAGACCCATTCAGCAACAGCATGCAACTGTTTGGTGAAGAGCCGGAAAGCAGTTCCATCGAGGCCGGCTTGATGACGCTCTCTGCATCCGTGCAGGTTGTCTTCGAACTCAGCGACACTGAATTCGAAAACTAGGCACCAAGCACCTAACCAGCCGTTCAACCGTAGCCGGATTCGCCAGAATTCGGATCGAGTGCCGTCCCCCCGCAACGAGCGCCACCTACTTCTCGCCCGGCAATGCCACCTGCGTAGGCCCCTGTAGGTAGCCGATTAAGTCAACCACTTGCTGCTCCGTCATCGGTTGCAGCAATCCGCTAGGCATCGGCGATTGCTCCGTCACGGCCTCTTGCTCGATGTCATCATTGGGCAACACCCAAGTCTGATCAGCAGCGACGATCGTGGTTGTCTGCCGCGTTCGCTGGGTGACCAAACCGACCAGCAACCTGCCATCGGCCGTCACGATTTTCGTTGCTCGGTAATCCGCTCCCACAACGGAATCCGGATCGATGATGTTGTGCAACAGATACCCCAAATCGCTGCGTTGCGATCCAGTCAAATCCGGTCCCACCTTGCCGCCCGTTCCAAACAATTGGTGACAATTCGCGCACGCGGTTTGAAACAGCGCTCGGCCCGCCGACAAATCCGCATGGCTCAATCGTTCAAGCGTCAACGATTGCGACCAACGCTCGATCTCTTGTTTGCGATCATCCGGCGTGTCACGGATTCGCCCCCAAACATTCTCAACTCGCTCGGTCAACTTGTCGTTCTCAAGCGAAAGAATCGTCCGCACATGTGAAGCCGTCAAAATGTCCGTGGGACGCTTCTTCTGTTCAATCGCCGACAACAACACGTCCGCAAAAACGGCGCGGGAACACAGCAACCCCACCACGCCCGAACGGCGTGGGGCTCGAAAACGATTCAGGTTGTCGAGCAACAAACTTCCCACCGCTGGCATCTCAATCGTTGACAACGCGGGAGCCAATTTCGCGTTGACGCGTGGATCCTTGATCAGAGGCATTGCCAACCGAACGAGGTAGGAATCGGGAATGGCATCATCCGCCCCTCTGGTTTCAATCAGCCCTCGAACCGCAGCCAAACGCTCCAGAATATCCGCGTCACCATCGCCGGCGACCGCCGCCATCTCAGCGACGCTTTGACCTTCACCGAACAACGTGTTCAACTTGCGAAGCGTTTCAGTGTGTTTGGTTTGCAAGGCCTCATGATTTGCCAACACCGCTTGGAAATCGCTCCAGTCCTCCGGTCGTTACGCCTTTCGAACTACAACGAATCCGGGGGACACACCTGCTAAGAACGCGTGCGCGCACGAAAAGTTGGCTTTTCGCTACAGATAAAGATAGCCGCGCAGGCG
>NZ_JBICHO010000007.1:0-5817 GCF_043100905.1 Rhodopirellula sp. JB055
GTCCCGTTGTGGTTCTGTTGCATGGACTGATGCGAACCGACAACTGCATGAAGTCCCTGGAAACCAAACTGCACGCCGAAGGGTTCGATCAAACGATCCGGTTTGGTTATGCGAGCACACGCGGTTCGCTGGCGGAGTCCGCCGCCGCACTGCGAGAAGTCCTCGAGCACCAATCGCCAGACGCCCAATTCGCTATCGTCGGCCACAGCATGGGCAACATCATCACCCGACATCTGATTGGCGACCTGCAGGCTGATGGCGATCCTGGCAACCTGCTGCCACGAATGCGTTCGATGGTCATGCTCGGCCCGCCCAACCAGGGCGCCGCGATTGCTCGCCGACTCGCTCCCACCGGCGTGTTTGGATTGGTCGCTGGCCCCGGCGCAATGGAGCTCGGCTCGCGTTGGTCCGAAGTGGAATCCAACCTCGCGACGCCACCGTTTCCGTTTGCGATTGTGGCCGGAAAGGTCTCTTCGCCGATTCCCAATCCCCTGGTCAACGGCGAAGGTGACTTTGTCGTCAGCCTCGAAGAAGCTCAGCTTGAAGGAGCCCAGACGGTGCACGAAGTGCCTGTGCTGCACTCTTTTTTGATGGAAGAACCTGAGGTGCAGGACTGGACGATCGAGTTCCTCCAGAACCATTGACCCATCAGCTCACCTCCCATTGAATCAAACGCGTTTTTCGCTCCAGAGTTTCAGCAACTCAACCAAATGATTCGCGGAGATGACCATCTCATCCAAACTAGCGAATTCCAGCACACTGTGAATGTTGTGCTGACCGCTGGATAGGTTCGGTGTCGGCAATCCCTTTTCGGTCAGTTGACTGCCGTCAGTGCCGCCTCTCACGATTGCCGTCTGACAAGGCAGACCAAGGTTTTCAAACGCTTGCTCGGCCAGAGTGATCGACTCGGGCAACTTGGCCAATCCATCGGCAAGGTTTCGGTATTGCCGACGCACATCACACTGCAACTCGATTCCCGGCCATGCCGCCGCGGCCTGCTCCGCCAGCCTGCGAACCCTGTCCGCATAAACCGCCAATTGGTCGCTCTCAAACGACCGCAGAATCAGCTCCACGCGAGTTTGTCCAACTCCGCCGACGATGTCATGCAAGTGAATGAAACCATCACGACCATCGGTGGTCTCAGGCGTCTCAGAATCACGCGGCAAAGAGGCCGCAAAGTCGGATGCCGCCCGCAGCGAGTTCACCATCCGATCCTTCGCAATGGCCGGGTGGATGTTGTGCCCGCGAAAAACCAGTGTCATCGCGTCCGCTGAAAAGGTTTCCACGTCGATGACGCCCTGGCCACCACCATCGACCGTGTAGGCCACGGTTGCATCCAACTGCTGCAGATCCAGTTTGTCCGTGCCACGACCAATTTCTTCGTCGCACGTCATCACCACGCGAACCGGCCCATGCGGCAGATGCGGATTCTCCACCAAAGCCTCAGCCAGTTCCATGATGATCGCCACTCCGGCTTTGTCGTCGCCTCCTAGCAACGTCGATCCATCCGTCGTGATCAATGTGTGGCCGACCATCTTCTCCAAATCGGGACACCCCGCGACGGTGATCGCATTGCCCGCAGGCAGCGGGATGTCACCTCCTGTGTAGGATGTCACCACTTGAGGATTGATCGACTCGCTCGGTGCTTCTGGCGATGTGTCCATGTGAGCGACCAACGCCACGGTGGGTGCCTGCCCGTCGATGGTGGCAGGAACCGTGGCGGTCACAACCGCATGCTCGTCCAAGATCACATCGATCAGCCCCATCTTTGTCAATTCGTCCGCCAACATCTTCGCCAATTCACGCTGGCTTTCGGTGCTGGGGTAAGCTTCAGATTGCGGGTCCGCAGCGGTATCAAGTCGGACGTAGCGAAGAAAACGCTGCAACAAGCGGTCTGGGTTGATCATCGGACGCGAAGTCCCTCAATTCGAAACACGGCCATGTGGGAGGCACCGTCGGGGCCTTTGCCGCCGGGGTAGCGATACTTCTCAGTATCCAACACAAACTTGCCTTCCACCATGATAGGGCGAGGAACAAAATCGGTTGTTCGGCCAGGCTGCATCTCAACCATCACGCAGTCAAACAACGCGGCACCTGGACCGAAGCAGCATTCCAGGTTGTCACGCACCAACACAAACTGGTCGATGTCCGTTTCTTTGTACAACGTGCTCGGCAGCATATAGCCTCGCAACCGCACCTGGCGACCATTCAGAAACTTCAATTCCTTGGTCAGTTGTTTCTCGTCGAAGACCTCGCCCTTCTCGATATCGAAGGTCAAATCGTCGAAAGAAATGTCGCCTTTCGCCAAATCCGCGAGGCTGCTCTTGCGAACCTCCACTTTTTCTCGCCCAGCAGCATCCCCTCGCATCGCAGCGCGACGTTGTTCAATGATCGATCGAGCCGTGGCAGTGCGTTCTTTTTGCGTCGTGGAATCGTCAGCACGCAAGAACGTCGAAAAGAGTGTTCCGATGGCAATGCATCCCACCATGCCAATCGAACCGATTCGCGATTTGAATTTCATCTGACGAGCATCCATCGTTCGAGAAAGGAAACTGCGGTGCCGGTCGCCTGCAACGCCATGCCCCATCGTACCAACCACTGCCGCAGGTCCCACAACAGCAAATCACGATCCGGGCCTCCGGAAATCACGATTCGGGCCGCCGGTTCTCGCACAGAAGATTCGCCGCAAGGCTATTTGTACTGATCGACACGCATTTTGTAGAACATTGCGTTCTCAAAGTCTTCTTTGCTCTGGGGGACGCGATTGACCTTGAACGTTCCCGCCAGTTTGCGTTTGGTCAAACCCGCTCGTACGGCCTCACCCGGCGGCAATGTCACTTCGATCATGTCGCTACTGCGAGGATCCCCGCCAAAACAGCACGTTCCAAGGTCGGGCACCAATACAAATTGACGAAGCATCCCACTGCCGCTGCTGGGGTGGATGTACCCCTTCAGAAAAATCGCTTCTCCATCGACCTTGAGCGCTTCTGCGGTGGGCACATCCGGCCCATTCGGTTCCGACTGCAATTTATAAAACGCGACGCGTTCATACCCCTCGGGAACCTCTGTCAAATACGTGTAGGTATGAAAACCAACGCCCCCGATCAGCAGCAGTGCACAGCCGGCCACACCAAGTTTCGCGACGCTCGCCCCACTGTACTCGTCCGGAAAACGGCTGATCGCCCGCAATGCGACCACACCCGCCAAAACTCCGGGCACCGCCAAAATCAACATCGGCGAAAACGTCGGCATCAACCCGGGCAACGACAACAACAAGAAAACCAACGATGCAATCGCACCGCGGTTGATGGCTTTGTAGGGAAACTCAGCAGCGTCTGCGGCCCCTGAAAACTGGACTTCAGCGGACATAACTGGAAACCAACGAATCGTAGGAAGACAAAAATCGAAGCAAAACGGTCCCACACCCATTTCAATCGGAAAACGGAGTGAGCCCCGGGTGCTACGAGCGAAAATGCCGGTGGGTTCAGGCGGGAATTCTCACGAAGTTCTACCTCCCCCAAACCACTCAGCCGAATGCTTTCCTCAACATCGCCAAGCTCTTTGGAATCGCGGTTTCGTGAGCCTCGCTGCCTTCGAATTCCAAACTGACATAGCCTCGGTAATCGACCGATCGGAGGATTTCGGCCACACGGTTGTAATCGATCTCCAGTGTGTACCAAGTCCCACCACCAAAATAGGTCTTGGCCTGCACAAACACCGCCTCGGGAGCCAACTGCTGGTACTGTTCGTATTGATTTTCGAGAAAATTGCCGGTGTCCATTGTCGCCCGCAACCAAGGCGAGTCGACTTCCCCGATGACACGCAAAACGCCATCGGCAGTGCGTCCCAGCCCCCAGTGGTTTTCCAGCCCCATCACCACGCCGCATTTCTCAGCAACCGGCAAACACTTTTCAAATCCATCCCGGACCCAACCAAATCCCTCCTCGTCCGTGTGGCCTTCCAGCGTGGGCTCGATGCCCTTGTTGGCCATCAGTTCATCGAAACTACCCGACGTGCCCCACCGACCGGTGTTCACCCGAATCGTGGGAATTCCCATCGCGTAGGCCAACTCAATGCAATGGATCGTGTGGTCGACGTTCTTCTGCCGTTCGGCAGCATCGGGCGAAACAAACGATTGGTGGGTCGACATCCCGCATAAACTCAAACCACGTCGGAACGCTCGCTGTTTGATTCGCTGCAACGCGCCGTTGGATTCGTCGGTCATTTGAACATGCAGCACCTCCACCGCATCAAACCCCGCGTCCGCAGCCAAATCCACACACTCCTCAATCGACAGCTTGCTGTCGTCGCGATACCGCCAATAGGAATAGGTCGACACCGCGATCGGATTTGGCCTCCGCGGAGCAACGACTTCTTCCTCGCCGGTGCCGGCTTGAGCCAACGCCACTCGACCGGAACATGCCGACGCTCCCGCCGTCGCAGCAACCCCTGCCAACCAAGCCCGACGTGAAGCATACTTAGGCGAGCCGACCACTTCTGAATTGCCGGACAACACCGGAGAAGGTCGATTGGTCTCAACGCTCATAGCGGATTCCTTGAGTGAGTGAATCAGTGAGTACGCGTCAGCCCGCCAAACTGGCCCCAGCACGGAACCACTCCATTGTAACGAGCCACATCGTTTGCAGATACAAACCTCCCCAATGATGTGAATCGTTCGACGACCGAACCACCACCGCACAACAACCACTCACGTTGAAGCGGACGCGCACCGCCATCGCTATTCTGCGACCGAACTTCGCGAGCTCTTCAGCACCAAAGACAAACAAAGCGGCAGCAATCGTGGCTGCCAACCGCTAAAACGAACCAAACCAGCCGCCTAAGACTTCGCCGCGGTTGCACAAGGGAACTGTGGCATTTGCCAAAACGGTTCATCGCCAACCCGCATGACAAACCAAGAAAGGCATACCGCAGGCCTAGCGCAACAACCATGTTGTCGGACCGGTCCACTTGGTTGCGTTAGGACTAACATAGGGTGTAGACGAAGATTGCCCCGACCAACAGCGTCAAAAATGCAGCGGCGACCATCACGAGGGAGGAAGAGCGATCGCGTGTAGCCTGCGAGCGCTGTAGCGACATTCGCCGTTGCGATTCCCGTTCAATCCAGTCGGGGTCATCCAAAACGAATCCCTCGCCGGTCGGGTCGCCGACAAGTGTGCATTGCAGGTGGGGGTATTCGGCGACGACCGATCTACAGTAACGAATCGCGTGATCGCGCGAGTCGAATGGGATCGTGTTCGGGTTTGGGCGAGAGTTGTATTTGTCGAACGGCGGAGAAGGCTCGAAGACGATTCCAGTGAACGGATCGCAATGAACTACGCCGAGTCCTGTCGGTTCGTCGTTTGTCATCTGAGATCGCTAGGTCCGACAACGGAAGGTCTTTACGAAACCGCCCTAAACGAAGCGAGCGATGCTTGAACGACGGACAAGTGTACCAAGGCCATGGCCCCTTGCCAAAGAGCCAAGGTGTGCCGCAGGCCACAACGTAAAAACCATGTTAGCGGACACTGAAGCGTCAGAACGGTATCAATTACGTTTGATCGGCAGGTCAGTACCGGACGGGATTGAATCACGATCGACCTTGCCAACCGTTGCGGCGAAACCAAATTCGGACAGACGCGATTGCAGCCAGCACATCTCAGTGCGCGTACCAACGTAAACGACACCCGGAATGCGGTTTTTCATTGCCGGGACATCAGAGAAGTCGGTGTTGAGGTCGCCATGCAGGATTTTGCAGGCAGATAAACGTTTTGAGCCAGTCAGGTCGACATCCAGGCCCCAAGATCGGAAGAGCGTCGT
>NZ_JBICHO010000008.1:0-10624 GCF_043100905.1 Rhodopirellula sp. JB055
GGTCCGCCACCGGGGATCCCTTCGCCAAAACCATGATGGGTGAGCGATGGTCCGTTTGGATCCAACTTCCAAATCACGACTTTGTCCATGCCCAAGTCAGGCGTGAAAGCGAATCGGTTATCGGGCGATGTCCCGACCCAGTGAGCGTGCGGTGCGTCCTGGCGGTTGCCGACCACGCCTGATCCCGCTGGCGACAGCAGCGCATCGTGTTCACGGACCTCCACGCGGCGTGCGACCGAACCGTCTTCGGCCAATTCATACACCGTCGTTGAGCCGCCGCCGTATTGTGCCGAGAGCAGCACGCTTCCCGTGCGATCGGTCGCCAAGTGTGCGACTCCACCATCACCGCTTTCGACCGATCCCATTTCAACCAATTTCGCGTCCTTGGATTCAGCTTTCACGCGGTAGGCCGTGACGCCGCTCCCGCTGGAGGCATACAGCACGGGTTTGCTCGGGTGCATTGCCAAGAACCCGGGTTGCTGTGCCTTGACCGCCAAGGTCGCTGGACTCAGTTTGCCCGATTCGGTGTCGAAGGTGGCGTGGTAGATCCCTTCGCTGGCACCGCCTCGGGGCGTTGTGGTTCCAAACCAAACGTTCAGTGTTTCTGCCATCACCGGACTCCCTTGCAAAACGGCCAAAACAACCATCGCCACCGGGCCTAATTTCATCCCCAAGTACGCGTGCCTCGTTGTTTGCTGGTCGCCACTCAATTCGCTGCTCATCTGCGTCTCTCCGATCATGGTTGCAATTCTTGGCTGTCTGGTGAGAAAAACTCGCCGAAGGGGGCATCATACCCCAGTGGGCGTGGAGGGAGAGAGAGGAAAGGGGCACAGGGGCACACGACCACGAGCTAGGAGCTTCTCCTCCCGTGACATTGCCGATTCGCGGTGGTTTGATCTAGGATGCGGGTGCTTCGAACCTTTCCTGGAATTCGCCGTGCTTTCGATCTCGCCCACCTATTTGCTGTACTACCTGCCCCTGATCATTGCGATCTCGCTGGTATTTGGTGCGACACGGCACGAGGATTTGTCTCTGATTCTGCGGCACGCGTTCCACACAGCCCGCTGGATCACCGGTTTCATGGCGGTCGTTTTCGTATTGGTTCTCGTCTTGGACTGGATGGTCTGACCCGATGAGGATTCTGACTCTCGGTGGCGGAACGGTTGGACGCTGGATCGCCGACATGCTGTGCCGGCGCCGTCACAGCGTCACGCTGATCGACAGCGACCCTGAAATCGTGCGATCCATCAACAGCGAACTGGACGTGCGTGCGATCGAAGGCAATGCCTCTCAGAGCACCGTGCTGTTCTCTGCCGACGTGCTCAGTGCCGACTTGTGCCTGGCGGTCACGGGAGACGACGAAGTCAACATCGTCGCCGCGAGCATGGCCAAAGCACTCGGCGCCCGCCGTGCGATCGCTCGCGTTTACGCTCCCGCGTTTCGTGACCTGTCGACGTTTGACTACCAACGTCACTTCCAAATCGACAGCCTGCTTTCACTCGAACAACTCTCAGCCTCGGAACTCGCCCGAGCGATTCGCAATCCCGATGCGATTCCGCTGGAACACTTCGCTCGCGGGCAACTGCAAGTCTATGAAATGGATGTCGCGGCAGGTTCCGCCGCGGCTGGCAAGAAGCTGATGGAATTGCAACTTCCACCCAGCGTTCGCATCGGCTCACTCGCACGCGAAGGTCGCATGTGGATCGCCAGCGGTGCTGACGAAACACGTGCCGGTGACCGAGTCAGCCTGGTCGGGATGCCGGACGCGGTCAGCGTTGCCCGCCAAATCTTTGGCGGTGAAAAAAGACGTCGCAAACAATCCAAGGTCATGATCGCTGGCGGCGGTGAAACCGGTTACCACCTGGCTGGTCTGCTCGGCCGCGAAGACTTCCGCACCGTGCTGCTTGAACAAGACGCGAAGCGTTGCGAACAACTCGCCAAGCTGCTGCCTGACGTCACCGTCGTGCACGCCAACGCCAATCGTCGCAGTGTCCTAGAAGACGAAGGCGGCGGCACAGTCGACTACTTCGTTGGCTGCACGGGCAACGACGAAAACAATATCATGGCCGGCGTCGAGGCTCGCGAACTGGGTGCCTCACGTGTGATGTGCGTGGTTGGCCGACCTGATTATGCGAATGTGGTCGGCAAACTTGGCATCGACTTGGCCGTCAGTGAACGCGACGTGGTCGCGAGGCAGATTCTGGGCTTTCTCAACGAGGGCGCCATCATCAGCCAAAGCAAATTGCCCAACGGTTCCATCGGCGTTTACGAACTGGAGATCCTAGCAGGTTCCCCTGTCACCGAAGCTTCGCTGGCCAATTTGCCTCTTGCTGGACGCTGTTTGATCGCCGCCATTCAGCGAGACGGGTTTGTTCGCGTGCCGACCGCGGACGATGTTTTGGAAGTCAACGACATCATCGTCGCCCTGATCGATTTGTCCGACGCCGACGAAGTCCTTTCACTCTTTCACAGCGACTGATTGTGCCCGCCACCAAGAACGCCCCTGTGTCCAACCCCAACGCTGTTGTGAACGAACCCACCTTGCCATCCCCGCATGCTGCTGTCCCCACCGGGGTGCGTCCCCCGACCATCGTGCTGTTGCGATTCACAGGGGACGATCGTCCCGGTTTGACCGCGTCGATCTCGGAACGACTGCATCGTTTCCATTGCCGAGTCATCGACGTCAACCAAGCCGTGATCCACCGATCCCTGCTATTGGGAATGCTGGTGCAGATTCCCGGCAGCGAAGATCCCGAACGTCTGATCCGAAAGATGCGACGCAAAAGTCGCAAAATGGGTCTGAAATGCAAAGCCAAGATCGTTTGCGATCCGGACTACGACGCGTGGGTCAAACGCCAAGGCAAATCACGATTCATCCTCACACTGCTTTCTCGCTCGGTCACCGCCGAACAATTTGCAGCGGTCAGTCGGCTGGTGTCCGACCAAGGACTGAACATCGATGTCATCACGCGATTGTCCGGCCGACCAGATCGCGAACCTGGCGATGAATTGACTCGCGCCTGCGTGGAATTCTCATTGCGAGGCGACCCGATCGATGCCAACGCTCTCAAAGCCAGCCTGTTGGATCTGTCCAACCGGTTGAACTTGGATCTGGCATGGCAGCGAGACGATGCCTTCCGACGCAACCGACGCATCGTCGCGCTCGACATGGATTCGACGCTTCTACAAGCCGAAGTGATCGACGAATTGGCCAAAGAAGCGGGGGCCGGAGAAAAAGTCAGTGCGATCACCGAGGCCGCGATGCGAGGCGAAATTGACTTCGACGAATCGCTCCGCCAACGCGTGCAATCACTTGCAGGGTTGCCCGAGAGTGTCCTTCCCAAAGTCGCCGAGCGTTTGCAGTTGACCGAAGGTGCCGAGCGTTTGCTTTCCAACCTCCGTCGCTTTGGTTACACCACCGCGATTCTCAGTGGTGGTTTCACCTACTTCGGCGAACACCTTCAAGAGCTCTTGGGGATCGACCATGTGCATGCCAACGAACTGGAAATTATCGACGGTAAATTGACCGGTCGAGTCCTCGGCCCGATCGTCAATGCCGAACGCAAGGCGTTGCTACTCGAACAACTCGCCGCCAACGAAGGCGTGGACCGCAAACAGATGATTGCGATTGGTGATGGTGCGAACGACCTGCCGATGCTCTCCCGAGCCGGTCTGGGAATCGCCTTTCACGCCAAGCCCATCGTGCGGGAATCAGCCGAACATCAAGTCTCCACACTGGGCCTCGATGCTGTCCTCTACCTGCTAGGGGTAAGAGACCGCGACTTAGTCGAGTGACACTGCCGCGGCCACCGGTGACATTTCGAAGATCGGCTTTTCAAACTCTCACTGACTCCCCATGAAAACTGAACCGATCGAAGTCTGGGTGGATGTCGGCGGCACCTTCACGGATTGCCTGGTTCAACGAACCCATCCACACGGACATCGCCAACGCGACGCCATCAAAGTCCTCAGCAGCGGATTGGTATCCGCTCGAGTGTTCGCCCACAGTGACGACTTCACCCGCGTCGATGTCGAGCTCCCGGCGCCGTTTGCCATCGACGGGTTCTGGGAATCTGCCCAACTTCAACTGCCAAACGAATCAGGCATCCCGGGTGACTCCTTCCACGTGTTGAGCTGCGAGCGTCGATCCGCAAGTGCAGTTCGCCTGCAACTGGATCAACCTGCCAATCGAATCAGCCGCGATCAAAATGCAGTGCTCAACGCAGGAATCGAGTCGCCGATCCTGGCCACTCGCGTGTTGCTGGCTTGCCCATTGCCGCAACCGCTTCCACCGCTTTCCGTTCGCATGGGCACGACGCGTGGCACGAACGCCTTGCTCACTCGCAACGGTGCCCCGACCGCATTGTTGATCACCGAAGGTTTCGCGGACTTGCTGCAGATTGGCACCCAAGACCGTCCTGATCTGTTTGCCTTGAACATCGTCAAACCGGAGCCGTTGACGACTCGAACCGTGGAAATTCGTGGTCGCTTGGATGCTCAGGGCAATGAGCTGATTCCGCTGGACGAATCCCACCTCCGCTCGTGTCTGCAAGACCTCCAAGCATCCGGACCAGAGAACTTGGTGTTGGCGATCTGCCTGCTGCACTCCCATCGCAATGACTCTCACGAACGGACCGTGCAGCGAATTGCAAAAGAACTCGGGTTCACCGATGTGATCCGATCGACCGAAGTGGCAGCGCTGCCTCGAATTGTCCCGCGAGCCGAAACCACGACGCTCGACGCGTACCTGTTGCCTCTTTTGGAAGCCTACGTCGCGCGAGTCTGGAAGCAGTTCGGTGGAGAAGCAACCTGCCATCTACGGTGGATGACAAGCGGTGGCAATCTCGTCGCCTCCGCTGGTTTTCGCGGCAAAGACAGCGTGTTGTCGGGCCCAGCCGGTGGGGTTGTCGCACTCGGAGAAGTCGCCAAGCAGTGCGGTGTTTCCGGTGCCGTTGGATTGGACATGGGTGGCACCAGCACCGACGTCAGTCGCTACGAAGGAGCGGTCGGACGACGCCAAGAAAGCATGATCGGTGGCATTCGCGTGCTGACTCCGATGATGGACATTCACACGATCGCATCGGGTGGAGGATCCATCTGTGCCATCCGCGACGGACGGCTGACGGTTGGCCCTGACAGTGCGGGAGCCTTCCCGGGGCCGGCGTGCTACGGGCATGGCGGACCGCTCACGATCACCGACGTCAACGTTTTGCTGGGACGACTGCCAATCGATCGCTTCCCATTTCCTCTGAACTTGAAAGCCGCACAAAACGAACTGCAGCAAACTCACCAACAACTTCCAAGCAACAGCACTCTGAGCCCGGAACAACTCGCCGACGGCTTCCTGCAGTTGGCTGTCACCCAAATGGCCGAAGCCGTTCGAGTCGTCACCACCGCCGCAGGAAGTGATGCGAGACAAATGGCATTGGTCGGGTTTGGAGGCGCTGCGGGCGGCCACCTTTGTCAGGTCGCCGACTCATTGGAAATGTCCCACGTGATCGACCATCCCGATTCGGGATTGCTATCCGCGGTCGGCATGGGCGCCGCCCCCATTGGACGCATTGCCTCTCAGTCCTTGCTTCGCACCGTCGCAACGGCCATTTCGGATTCAACCGATTTGGGCGGCGATCGATCGCTCAATCAGGAAGCCATCTCGTGGCTGGAGTCGGCTGCGAACCAGACCTTGCACCAGTGTCAAACTCAACTTCGCAAAGAAGAAAACATCTCATCGAACACGCCACTTCGATCCGTCCATCAATGCGACGCTCGTCCCCTGGGAACTCAGTCAACATTGTCAGTCGACCTGTTTCCGCTCGAGACACTGCCGGCTCGCTTCGATGCGAAACACCAAGCCACGTTTGGTTACCGTCGAGATTCCATGCCGCTCGAAGTGGTCACCGTTCGCTGCGAAGCCACTTTGGAACGACACTCCAACCACACCAGCAACCTGGAAACACCGGTCATTCCCAAAAATTCGACTGCGTCGACTGCTGCGCAAGCGGAATCGATGTCGATGTGGGTTCAGGGTCGCTTTCAAAACGTCGATCTCTGGGACCGTGAAACAATCTCCCCTGGGCAGACAATCGTCGGACCGGCGGTTGTGGCCGGCCCCTATTCGGTCTTGGTCGTGGAAGTCGATTGGTCCGCGACGATGTCCGCCGACGGACCCTTGGAGGTCAAGAAAGAGGCTGCGTCGTCGGAGGACGGGCCCGCATCCCCGCGAGTTGTTGAGCAACTGGACGACACCGTTGCCATGGAAATCGCCGCGAGACGCGTGCAAGGCATCGCCGAATCGATGGGCGAAGTCATCCGTCGAACCAGTGTCAGCGTGAACGTCAAAGAACGTCGCGACTACAGTTGCGCTGTATTCCTGGGAGACGGATCGCTGGTCGCCAACGCACCCCACGTGCCGGTTCACCTCGGCGCGATGAGCCACACGGTTCGCAGTTTGATCGCGGACTACCCGACGATGTCCCCCGGTGACTCGTACCTCAGCAACGATCCTTACGCGGGCGGGTCTCACCTGCCCGACATCACCGTTGTCACCCCGGTCTTCTGCGACGATGCGTCGGGTTCACCGCGTCCCAAAGGTTGGCCCTGTGACTTCTTTGTCGCCTCGCGATGCCATCACGCTGAAATCGGTGGAATGGTTCCGGGATCGATGGCCCCCGCGGCCACCTGTCTCGCGGAAGAAGGCGTCGTCCTGCACAACGAATGCTTGGTTCGCGACGGACAATCCCATCATGCTTCCATTCGCAATCTGCTTGGTAGCGCAACGTATCCGTCGCGAAATGCAGACGAAAACATGGCCGACATCGCCGCGGCCGAAGCAGCAGGGCAGGCCGGTGCCAATCGAATCCAGGCGTTAGCTGATTCAATGACCAAGTCCCGACTGATGGATCTACTGAAGCAGTTGTTGCATGTCGCCGGGGAAGCCACAGCGACCTGGATTGCCACGCTGGGAACTGAACCTCGCTCTTTTGAAGACTCCCTCGACGACGGGACTCCGATCCGGGTCACCTTGCAACCGGATCAAACCACCGGACGATTGCAAATCGATTTTACCGGAACGGGCCCTGTGCATCCCAATGGGTTCAATGCCACGCCCTCGATCGTGACAGCAGCCGTGCTGTACGTGTTGCGGTCCGTTGTCCCAGGCGAGTTGCCTTTGTGTGATGGCGTGCTCAAACGCATCGAATTGATCATCCCAGCGGGCTTGCTCGCACCGCCCGCTGGCGACACCCCCGAAACCAGTCCCGCGGTGGTCGCTGGCAACGTCGAAACCAGCAATCGGGTTGTCGACGTCTTGCTTGGCGCGTTGGGCATCGCCGCCGCATCTCAAGGCACGATGAACAACTTGCTGCTCGGCGATGAAACCTTTGGGTACTACGAAACCATCGGCGGTGGCGCAGGCGCAACAACGACCCAAGCAGGCGCGGATGCAGTTCACACCCACATGACCAACACCCGAATCACCGACCCTGAAATTTTGGAGTCGCGGCTGCCGGTTCGCTTGTGGCGTTTCGCGATTCGCCGTGGCAGCGGAGGGTCAGGTCACCATCGAGGCGGCGACGGAATGATCCGTGAAATGGAATTCCTTCGCCCGTTAACGCTTTCGCTCATCACCTCGCGACGAACGACGCGAGCCTACGGGATGCAGGGCGGAGCCCCCGGCCAACCAGGACGTCAAACATGGGTGCGTTCATCCCAAAGAACGGAACTTCCCTTCGCGACCAGCCAAAAAGTGGATGCCGGCGATCGGTTGATCATGGAAACTCCCGGCGGCGGTGGCTACGGCAAAGAGCCATCCGCCAAATGACCCAAACTCCCTTGAATTGAATCACTCAGGCACAACTTCTTGTTGCCCGTCCGATTCATCAACTTCATCGATTTTGGCCCCATCTTCAGGATCCACCTGGTCACCGGATTCCTCATCCTTGAACGTGTAAGTCAGCAGCTCGAGTTGGATCTCCGCCAGCATCGTGTTGCGATGTGGAATCAACTTCACGCGACTTTCAATCACATTGGTGTTGCTGTTCGTTTCCTTGCGTTCGATCTCGTGCAACGTCTTGCCATCGACAACGCTGATTCCCATCACATCCATTTGCCGACGACGCACACCGTTTCCAGGTACGGTCAAGTGCGCCCGAGCCATCAGCAACATCGGCGTGACCCACGGTTGCTCGACCGTGCACCCCCAGGCGTCGTCAAACGAGCGACTCCAACGCAGCGAGCCATCCACCGTTGAAATCGCATGCATCGCAGTGATCGGCTGCACCGCCGCCCCGCCCGAGACCGCCACCGAACGCGTCGCGGCTAGGTCACGATTGGGTTTTCGATGCCGAGGCAAAATCAACATTTGATCTTGGATCGACATCACCGAAACGCCGTACAGTCCCTTGCGAGCAGGCACCATCACATCCGCGATTTCGCGTCCCGATAGTAAATCCCAAATGGTCGCCCGGCCGGTGTGATCCAACAGAGTGAAATAGCGACCGTCGCTCACTTCGGCGTAGGCCGCCGTTTCGTTCACGTTCTGAGTGTCCGCAACTCGCGAATGAACCGTCTCGCCAGTCCGCATGTCAATCAGCTCGACCAACTGGGGATCGTGCATCTCCTTCGCCGCCTCCAGATTGGCCTGCATTTCGTCACTGCCGTCAGCAGGCACGCTGGCAGCCTTGTTCACCTGAGTCACCGTCAACAAGTGAGCCCCCAGGGACGAGATCACCGATCCAATCGTACGCTTTTGAGTCTCCAGCAATTCACCATCGTGAATGTCGTAGCTTTCGATTTGGTTCTGAGCGCGGCTGACAACCATCACGCGATTGTTCGCATGGACGACAGCGGTCCCCACCGCTTCGGTTGTTGTTCGCCAGCGTTCTTCTCCTGTCACCGTGTCCAAGCAAATCAGCTCAGTTCCCTGCAACAAAAATAATCGGTCGCCCAAGACCGGCCCGAGGATCAACTGAGCGTCACCGTTGTCCGCTGTCGCGGAAACCATCATGTTTCGATAGATCTGATTTCCGAACGGAGTTGCCGCACTCCGGCGCTTCGCAACAGGTTGGCCATCAGTCCCAAGTGTCCGCCGCCAACGGATCGGGTCTTCGCGGTTCACGCCCAAACTTCGGAACAGATCGATTGCGATCAATTCGGATTGCGTCAGCAACAGCATCAGGCTGCCGCTGTAAGTCAATTCCTTTCCAAAGGACCGCATCCCCGAGAATCCCTCGACCGGAATCGAACGATGAATCCCGTAAGGATTGATCAGTGCCAATGAGTTCATGCTGTCACTCATCGCATTCCAGCCTCGCAACTGACGCCCCATCAAGTGAGTCGTTTTCGCGTAGCGGCGGTCATTCATCATCATGCTGGAACGAGGCATGCGAATGGACTGCCAATCCAAGTCCACCTCTCGAGGCCATTGCTCGGCCATGTTGTAATCGCGACCGCGAATGGGATTGGCTTGCAGAGCGTCCTCAATGAACGTGTCGGCGCCACTGGGTTCCGTCTCGCTCAAACGATTTCCAAGCAGCTCCCCGACTGCCAACCGGTCAAGATTCCACGATTCCTTGCTGTACAGTTTGGCCAACATCAACAAACGATCGTTGCTCAAAGATTCCAAGGCATCGTCGGTTGTCATCGTGTCCGCCCAAATCAATCGCTCAGCGAGGAAGCTGTCTTCCATCAACAGGGCTCGCGCGGCCATGTCACGTCGCAGCCCACGGGTTGCTTCCACAACCGGTGAGAAATGCTGCAGCGTCCGCATGAGCGCGGTGCCATCCATGTTTCCACGCGAAGAAACGAGCGACGTCACGACTTGCGTGATTTCTGCCAGTTCCTCATCGCTGGCCGTGGAAACCAACTGCGACACACGGGCACTGATCCAATCGTCAACCGTGAACTGACGAGCCGCATTCGGGAAGACCGCATCCATGTCACGATTCAGGCTTGGATGACGCAGCACCAGTTCCGACAAATCCAGCAGCAACTCCGTCGCCTTCACATGATCGATTTGCTGAGCGGGTTTCGAGACCGCCCCTTTGATCTGCAGCACCAACAACTCCGCCCGTTGTTCGGGTTGGTCGATCAGGTCCATCAACGCATCCAAATCAACATTGGCGTCACTCGGATTTTCGCGAAGACTTCCTAGCATGGCTTCGACCGACAACATGATCACTTCATCGTTGTCGGGGTCCAATTCCCGAGCCTTTCGCAGCAATTCCAATGCACGAGGTCGTTGCTCCTGTTCGATCAACAACTCGGCTTTGCGAACCAATGCAAAGAAGTTTTCCGGGTCCTCTTGAAGCAACGCATCGACGCGTGGCTGCAACGACTGCTCGCCGTAAGCAACGGCAACCATCGTCGCCGATTGAGAGATCAACTCGCCGTCAATTGCGATCAAATTCCCCAGCGGAAAACGCACCGTTCGACGCTGCAACACCTCACCGTTCTGCAGAGATATTTCGATCAACTCATCCGTGGTCGTGGGCAAGTAATAGCGATCTTTTCCAAACACACCGCGTCCCGAGATTCGTTGCCCAGGTCGAACCAAATCAGGAGGCGTCGACCAGACTTCCGAACCATCTTGCAATGAACAAGCCGACACCTCGTCGGCTCCCACCAC
>NZ_JBICHO010000009.1:0-5367 GCF_043100905.1 Rhodopirellula sp. JB055
AGTCCGCCAAAGGACGCGAGGTGATTTGGATCGAGGACCAAAACGATGGCCAGCTACTGGTTCGCGAAGCCGGGTTTCTTGGCAGCATGATGACCGCCAAGCTCGAACCCACCAATTTCCTAGCCATGCGAGGCCAACGCTATCCAATCACCGAGCTGGGGCTGACGAATCTGGTCAGCAAATTGATTGAGCGTGGGTCTCGCGATGTTGACAATCCCGACGTCCGGGTGATTCGCACCCCCGGCCATCCGTTCGATGGAAAATCATTGACATTGCTGCAGATCCAACGATCCCAACCAACCGACCAACCCGATGATTTCTCATTGGCCGAAGTCGTGATTGACGAAGAGCAGAAGCTGATCGTCAGCTTCCGCAGCTTTGGTTGGCCAGAGTCAGAAGGTGAAACGCCGCCCCTGATCGAGTCCTACGAGTACCACGATCTGATCATCAATCCGAAGTTAACCGACCTCGATTTCGATCCCGCCAACCCGGACTACACATTCCCTGAGTGAGGCGTTTGATCACGATAGGCTTGGCACGATGAAGTGGTTGAGGTTGGCCATTGGCCAAGGTGAGCGGCGCAGGCTAGCACAATCGATTCCCCAGAGCAGTCCGGTAGCATTTTCGCTACCAGATCGGCGGAGCCGGCGCCAAGCATCATCGTTCGGCTCAACAAGGCCCGAAAGGTCGACAGAGCCATTGCCGGGGTCGTCAGGCCCCGGGCGAGAATGCCCACTCAAAAACAAAACCCCGAAAGGGTGACAGAGTCGAATGCATTCTATCGCCCCGCTAGGGCTTGGAGGTGATCGTGGGGTTTGGACCGGGGCCTGACGGCCCCGGCAGCAAATCTGACGGCCCATGGAGCCTCCACTCCTTCCCACGACGGCCCTGGCCGGAGCGACCTAATGGGTACCACCATCGGTCAGGGTTCATGGAAGAGAGCTGCAAGGAGCCAGCCACCTACCCAATGGTGGATGGCACCATCCCGATGTCGATCGTTCGGCTCAACAAGGCCCGAAGGGTCGACAGAGCCATTGCCGGGGTCGTCAGGCCCCGGGCGAGAATGCCCACTCAAAAAAAAAACCCGAAGGGGTGACAGAGTCGAATGCATTCTGTCGACCGGCTAGGGCTTGGGGAGATCGCGGGGCTTGGACCGCGGCCTGACGGCCCGGCAGCAGATCTGACGGCCCATGGAGCCTCCACTCCTTCCCACGACGGCCCTCGCCGGAGCGACCTGATGGGTACCACCATCGGTCAGGGGTTCCTGGAAGGTAGCCGTGAGTCGCGCAGCCCACCCACGGACCAAGTGCCCCAACACATTTCACAACACCGTTCCGGTCTTCGCGAGGGAGAGTGCAATTCTGATCAGAACAGCTCGATCGCCGCGATGGCTTCGGCGACTTCTTCGATCGTTCCTGACGCATCGATGATGTGTGTGCGACCGCCGGCGTTGGGCAACTCATCCAAGAAGGCCTGCCGGACCTTGGCCATGTAGTCCACGCCTCGCGATTCCATCCGGTCGGCTTCGCCACCGACACGTTGCATCGATATCTCAGCGGGCAGGTCCAGCAACAACGTCACATCCGGCTGAACCCCGCCGCAGGCGAGTCGGCCGAGTTGCCACAACGTTTGCGCATCGACTTCTCCTCCGACACTTTGGTAGACCACGTTGGCAAGCAAGAACCGGTCGCTGATCACCGTGACTCCATCGGCCAGCGCCGACCGGAGTGTCGATTCGATCATCTCGCAGCGACTGGCCATGAACAACATCGCTTCGGTGCGACGGTGCATTTCCAGGTCGCTGTCCAGCAGCATCGCTCGCAGCTTGGTTCCCAAATCGGTCGAACCGGGGTCTCGCACATTGAGAACTTCGTGTCCTTTGGATCGCAAACGCCCCGCCAAAATTTCAATCTGCGATGACTTTCCGACGCCATCGATTCCATCGAGGGTGATCAAGCGACCCGGGTACGGGTGAGCGGGTTCCGGCGTGCATGGTTCCGAGTGGTGAGAAACGTCAAGCATCAAAACGTCCCAGTTGAATAGGCATCGGCTTTTCCCACGATTGGCATGTGAGCGTATTCGGACACCAACCAACCCCCGTGGGCAGCCTCCGGATCGCCACTCTTTTCAAATGTCAGCATCAGTCGCCGTGGGATCGAGATGTTTTTGATCGACCCGCGTCTGTCACTGACGGTCACCTTGACCGTCATGTCCACGTTGGCCTGAGGCGGAGAGACGCCCTGGACCATTTTGATCGATCGAATGCTGCCGACCTTGGCGACTTCGAATTCGTAGCGTTGCAGTTCGGTGCCCGCCTGGGTTTTGGTTTGCTCGGCACCGATCAATTCCACCACATCGTCGTAGCGTTCTTCCTCGACAGCTTTCGCGACATCGTAGATCAACGTTTCGATTCGCTCCTCGTCGGTCACCCAATTGCCGGCAATGACCCACGCCAGGGGAATCAATGCGGCACAGACCAAACCCGCGATGGCCAACGCTTTTTTGCCCGTTTGCAACCAACTGAAAATCAATCCGGCGGCGAGAACCCCCAGCATGATCGAAACCACGAGCGGTTGTTCAGCAAGGAGTTGAGTCATCACAATCGCCAGAAAAGAGGAAGAGAGCCGCTTGGTTCCAATTCGCTGGGGTCACCCCAGGAACCACGATTCGATACGATAACCGCATTCGATCCCAGCGCCGTGTGGGGCGCCGGATCCAGTCGGTCATCCCATTCATTTTAGCCACTTGTTCCATGAAACGTGTTTCGTTGCCAGTCGTCTCCGCCCAGCATTACCGTGGGGCAGTCGAAGGTGAATTGTGGGAGTTGAGGCCCGCCGCGGTGGCGGGTTCGTTTTCGACTCGCTCGCAACCCACCGATGATTCACCGGAGGCGATCGCGAAACTCGCCGTGAGCATGTTGCAGACGCCGGTCGACTTCCCCACCGTGGTCGAAGCGATTGTGCCTGGCGACCATGTGGCTTTGGCGGTCGACCCCAACGTCCCGCGAATTTTGGACGTGTTGCGCGGCGTGCTTGCGTTGCTAGGACAAGCCAACGCGGGCAAGGTCAGCGTCGTGCTTTGGAACGAGGCCGACGAGGCGTTGGTGACTCAACTACAACAAGAACTGGATGCCGTCCAAGCCAACCAATCCACTTTGAAACCGATGAAGGTGGAAGTGGTTCGTCACGAACCGCACCGACGCGAAAGTCTGCGGTACATCGTCGCCGACGAAAACGCGGAAGCGGTCTACTTGGCCAAGGATCTGGTCGACGCTGATTTCACGCTGCCCATCCTGTCGGCGCGATCCCGTGATGCGATCACCAACATCGATCCGACCGGCGTCTTCCCGCTGTTCGCAGACGCAGCGACACAGCATCGCTACCAAACTCGAACCACCACGGAACCATCCGAAGCGGCTTGGTTGCTCGGTGTGCAGGTCATGATGTTGATTTCCGCGGATGCCGCAGGCGAACTCGGCCGACTGATCGCTGGCACACCAGATGCTTTGCGGCACGAACTCACCAACTTGTATGCCAGTGGTGAAACGCCCAACCAAGAGTCTTGGGACCGCGACGAACCGGCCGGCAAATCGGCTGCGATCAGCGAGACCGTCCCAACCGCGGAAATGATCGTCGCCGCTCTCGATGGAGACGAAAATTCCCAAACCTGGGCCAACTTGGCTCGGGCTGCCATCGCGGCCGGACGTCATGTCACCCCCGGCGGAACAATTGTGATTTGGTCGCAAGTCAACACGCCGCCCAGTCCCGTTTGGTTGCGAGAACTCGGGCAAGCCCAGCTCGGCATTGAATCCAACGTCGACGAAGCCGACTTCAACGACAACGATGGGGAAACACCAGAATCAACGCCTAGCAATTCCACCAAAATGGATCAGGACACGGCGTTCAAAAACTGGGACACCGAAACACCGTTGGCTCGGCAATGGAACCAACTGATCGCGGATGGTCACGTGCTGCTGCATTGCCAATTGGACGACGACGTGGTCGAGTCCCTGGGGATGGGCGTCATTCATTCGATCGAAGAACTTCGAACCTTAGGAGCGCGTCTCAGCGGTGCCGGTGTCTTGCGCGCGGCGCATTACCACACGGAATCCATCGTCGCCTTCTCAATGACCGATGAGGAGGTTGAACCATGAAGAAAAAACCGAGCGCGGCAACCGTCAAAAAATCGGCCAAGAAATCCGCCTCCCGCAAATCGTCGAAGAAGTCGTCTCGCAAGTCGCATCCGGCTGCGCACCCGGTGACAGACACCAGCGAACGAAAATCCGCGACGAAGAAAGCGAAAAAGCCAGTCAAGAAAAAGACCGCTAAAAAGTCGGCGGTGAAAAGCGTTCGCAAGAAAAGTTCCAAGCCAGCCAAGCGTTCACAAGAACCGATCGAGAACGCGTTCCGTTTTTGCCCGTCCTGCCAAACGCCCAACCAAAACCCAGGTGAGATTCCGTTCCGCTGCGACAACTGTGGATTCGCGTTCTTCTTTGGACCGGTCGCTGCCGTAGGAGCACTGATTGTCAACGATGCCCAAGAACTGCTACTCGTTCGCCGAGCACGCGATCCGGGGAAGGGACAATGGGGATTGCCCGGTGGCTTTGTCGATCGAGGAGAGTCGATCGAAGAAGCCCTGCACCGCGAAGTTGCCGAAGAGACTGAGTTGACCCTGACGGAACTGGAACTGTTGACCACCGGACCGAACAACTACACCTACGCGGGCGTGACCGCCGATGTGATCGATCTGTTCTTTGTCTGCAAAGTTTCCGCGAAGGCCAAGATTCAATTGGAACCCACGGAACTGTCGGAGTTCAAATGGTGCGTGCCAACCAAGCGTGAACTCAACAACATGGCGTTCCCATCCAACCGAATCGCGGTGGAACAATGGATGCGTGAGCGAAAGAAGAACGCCAAATGACCCCCGCGATTCCCACCGAACATTCGGCTCACTCATCCGCCCGATCCACGCCGTCTCGCTGGGTAAACGTGCTGATGGTTGGGGCAATCCTGACCTTCGCCTTTGCGTGCACCAAGGGGTGCACGAACTCATCCGGCAAACCCAAGAGCAATAAACTGCAGGTCCTCGCCACAACCGCGATGGTGGGCGATGTCGTCAAAGGGGTGGGCGGTTACAAAATCGAAGTCAGGGTGTTGCTCGGTCCAGTTGTCGACCCGCACCTATACAAAACGACTCGTGATGACGTGGCTCAAATATTGGATGCCGACGTGGTGTTTTATTCCGGTTTGATGCTCGAAGGCAAAATGTCAGACACGCTTGCGAAGGTCGGAAAGTCCAAACCCGTTTTCGCCGTGACAGGGGACTTGGCCCCGGATCGATTGTTGTCCGATTCCAAGCGAACCGGCC
>NZ_JBICHO010000010.1:0-6376 GCF_043100905.1 Rhodopirellula sp. JB055
CAACAGCACCAAAACGCCGCCCACATACGGAGCCGGTTTCCACGGGGTCAAGTCAACCAGCTTGGCATCGCGTTGCTCGTAAGGCGACTCCCTGCGAATCCCCATCGCAACCATGCCCACCTGCAGAACCAACAAGAACACAAAGACGGCGCCCATGTAGTGAAACCCATTGCCAAAACTGGATTCAAGCCAACCGTTTTCGCCACCGCTGTAGAACGTTCCTACCACCATCAGCACCAAACCAACGATCAAAGCGGCCATCGCAGAGCGTCCATCCGCCGTCCGATGGAACAACCCCAACAAGATCACCGAAGCCAATGGAATGAAATAAACACCATTGAGACCTTGAAAGAAACTGAACACCCCCTCGCGACCGTAGAAGACCAGTGGTGCAGCAATGACCGCAAAAACAGCCACCACAAAGCTGCAAACCTGGCCAGAAAAGCGCACCTGCTTGGTGGTCGCATCGGGCCGAATGTATTGCTTGTAAACATCCAACGAGAACAACGTGGCCGCCGAGTTCAACACGGAATTGAACGTGGAAAGAATCGAACCGATCACCACCGCAGCAAAGAATCCCAGCAACCACTCCGGCAACACACGTGCGACCAACGCACCGTAGGCCTGACTGGACTTCCAGTTGCCTTCCTCGTTCACTCCGATTGCCTCAATCATTTGCTGATCCTCGGCAGTGATCACCAAATACGCCGCTGCAATTCCAGGCAAAACCAGAATCAACGGTGCCAGAATCTTAAAGAACGCGGCCAGCAAGACTCCTTTTTGCCCCTCTGCCAAATTCTTGGCACCAAACGTCCGCTGGATAATTTGCTGGTTGGTGGTCCAGTAAAAAAAGTTCAGCAGCAGCACTCCGGTGAACAGCGTTGGCCAATGAGTCGACTCGTTTTCCGCACCGAGCGACCGAAAGGCATCAGGATCGGCCGCATCAATCTTCTGTAGAGCTCCACTGATGCCTCCTTCGTCACCGGCAACGACTTGCAGCGAAAAGTAGGTGATCATCAAACCGCCAATCAGCAGCCCCGCGCCGTTGAAAGTGTCGGACACCGCGATCGCCCGTAGACCTCCAAAAATCGCATAGGCTCCACCCAGTGATGCGATGAAGACAAGCAGCATCCAAATCATCTGGTAGTCGGTGACACCAAATTTCTCGTTCAATGACAGCATGCTGTTCAATCCGTTGGCTCCGAGGAACAACACAAACGGCAACAAAATCAGCATGTACGCAACGATAAAAATCGCTGCCGTCAACGCTCGCACCCCGCGTCCGTAGCGTTCTTCCAGAAACTGCGGGATCGTCGCGATCCCGGATTTCAAATACCGTGGCAAAAACACAAGCGCCAAGACGACCAACGAAATCCCCGCAACCACCTCCCAGCACATCACCGACAACCCATCGCTGAACGAATCCGCGTTGAGCCCCACCAATTGCTCCGTCGACAAATTCGTCAGCAGCAAACTTCCGGCGATGAACACGCCCGTGAGTGAACGACCGGCTAAGAAATAACCTTCATCAGTATCCACGTCGCAGCCACGCGTTTTCCACCAAGTCAGAAACGCCACCATACCGGTGAAGAATAAAAAGGAAACGAGCGTGGTGGTGTTCATGGACGTCCTCAGGTGTTGCATCATGCAAAGGAGATTCGGCGAGAAGACATACCATACAGCGTCACCACCTCGGTTACATCCTCCGGGAACGATTTTCTGCCTTTCAATCCGCCCAAGCGGCCGTGATTGCCCCTTCCGCCCGCATCCAACCGAAACAGACTGCAGCAACCTCTTCAGAAAACACGGAAAACCATAAGATATTTTGCCGAGCCGTTCTGTTTCGAATGGATCCAGCCAGGGCGTTGTTTTGTCGTTCCCAGTGCCGGAATCGAAAGGACTGGCTATCGCCCACCGGCTGAATTTCGCAAAATGGTCTGCATCACGCCTGCCCCACCGAATGGGCAATCGCCCAATGTCCAATTTTTCGCCAGTCCCCAATCACTCATGGCCCAACGTTCACGCAAATCTCGAGACTCGGAAAACAAAGCAGGCGACAGTCCCTCAAAATCCTCGTCCAAGAACCCGCCGATCCAGGTCAATCCCAAGGTGTTCAATGGCAACACTCAAATCGAAGTCGATGGGCTCCAGGTCGACTTGCGAAATCGATACCTGGCCGCTTTCTTGGCGTGGTTGGTTCCAGGTGCCGGGCATTTCTACCAAGGCCGGCACACCAAGGGCACGTTGTTTGTGATCAGCATCCTGTCGATTTGGATCTTAGGATTTGCCCTGGGTGGTTTTCACGTGGTTTACGCTTCGTGGTACCCCGGCGATAAACGCTGGCATTATTTCCTTCAAGCCGGTGTGGGCTCCGCCGCACTTCCCGCTTTGGTTCAAGGCAACCGGATGCGTCTGGCAACGGACAGTCGCGGTCGAACTCGCCAGGATTACGTACCGTTGTGGAACGGCTTCATGGCTCCTCCGCATCGTCCCGTGGACGAATCCGAAGCCGATGAAGTGGCCGCTTGGTATGCGCGTCGTGGCTCGGGTTATGAAATGGGCACTTGGTACACCATGATCGCGGGATTGCTGAACCTGTTGGTCGTCTACGACGCCTTCGGCGGCCCACTGGCCGTTCCAATCAGCGGCCGCAAGAAACAAGATTCCAAAGACTCCGATCCCCCAACCGACAACGAAGAATTGGCCTCGGGATTTGCGGAATCAAGTTGACGCGATCACACTCCTCCTGCGACCTCGGTCGCCTTCTCTAATTTGCTGACTTTTCTGTGGAAGGACGCGCGTTGAACAAACCTGCTCGCTGCAAGCCTCACGTTGCGTTGATGGTCGAAACCGCGACTGTCTACGGACGTGAAGTGTTGTCTGGGATCATGCGTTTCATGCGAACCCAGGAAGATTGGTCGGTCTTTCTCGAACAGCGCGACCTGATGACGTCGCCTCCAGCATGGCTAAAAGATTGGCAGGGCGACGGAATCATCTCGCGAGGTTCCACCAACGAAATGATCGAAGCCGCTGTCAAACGCAACATTCCCGTGGTGGAACTGAATGACCGCAGCGAAGTCGATATCGCGCACGTCCGCAGTGATGACGCCCAAATTGGCGAAATGGCCGCCCGTCACCTGATGGAACGAGGCTTCCAGCACTTCGCCTTCTGTGGATTCGATTTCGAAGCTTGGTCGCATCGACGTCAAGAAGCTTTCGCGAAAACGATCCAACAGGAAGGATGCCAGTGTGATTCATTCAATTCACCCTGGATGAACTTGGCTCGCCCCTGGGAAGAAGACCAACAAGCGATCGCGGATTGGCTGCAATCGCTTCCCAAACCTTGCGGAATCTTCACCTGCAACGACCTCCGCGGACAACACGTCCTGGCGGTTTGCTCCACTTTGGAATTGACCGTTCCCGAAGAGGTCGCCGTGATCGGGGCTGACAATGACGAACTGCTCTGCCAGTTCTGCCAACCACCGCTATCCAGCGTGATCCCCAACGCAGAAGCGGTTGGATTCTTGGCCGCCGAACGCCTGTCCCGCCGCATGAAAGGCGAGGCGAACCACGAATCACAACAGGTCGTTGCCCCCACCGGGATTGCAACTCGCTTGTCCACCGATGTGGTCGCGATCGATCACCCAGAAGTCGCATCGGCCCTGGCCTACATCCGCCAACACGCCTGCGAAGGCCTGACGGTCGACGAAGTCCTGCAAAATGTGGCCGTCAGCCGCAGCACGCTCGAACGCCAACTTCGCCGCTATCTAGGACGCACCCCGCAGCAAGAAATCCGCAACGTGCAACTCAAACGCGTCCGCGAATTGCTCACCACCACGGAAATGGCGGCCGAGCAAATCGCCTATCGGGCGGGGTTCGATCACCCGGAATACATGCACTATGTGTTCAAACGCGACCTGGGAATGACTCCCGGCCAATACCGCCAAAGCGTTCGCGGCCAGGACGCCTGACCCCGATTCGGCCCTTCGGCGACACGAAAAGTTCGCCACCCAGCCAATTTCCCGCGTAAATGCCAATCGAAGACGGGAAGAAAATTTGGTGCTGGCCCAGCAACCAAGTATACTGAGCCGACGCTGATCGCTCCCGGTCCAGCCCCTTCGCCCCAGAATTGCCGCCTGCATTCGGCCGCGAAGAAAGGCTTGGCCGCTGGACTGATATGCCATGGGCACGGAAACAACGGTGGACATTGCGATCCAATCTCCATCCTTCCAGTGTCCGAATATTTCTCCTCCCTGCTCACTGATTCTCAGGATGTCGACCGTGAATCGCCACTTCTTCTCTCGTTGCACTCCCGTTTCGTTCCGCGGAATGACCTCTCTGATGTGCGTTGCTGCTCTCGGTTTCGCCGCCGCGGGATTCGCGTCGCCTCCGCAAGCCAATGCGGGCGGCGAAGAAACCGTCGTCAATGGTTTGTTCGAAGCCATGGAAGCCGGAACGGTGGAGGCCAAGTTCATTCCTCAATCGTCGGCAAAAGCCAACCTGCTCGTCAAAAACCTGACTGACAAACCTCTGCACATTCACGTCCCTGCAGCCTTCGCCGGCGTTCCCGTTCTTGCTCAAGGCATGATGGGCGGCATGGGAGGCATGGGTGGCGGCATGGGAGGCATGGGCGGCGGCATGGGAGGTATGGGCGGCGGCATGGGTGGCGGTCAAGGCATGGGCGGCGGTGGCGGCATGGGCGGCGGCATGGGAGGCATGGGCGGCGGCATGGGTGGCATGGGCGGAATGGGCGGCGGCATGGGAGGCTTCATGCGAGTGGCCCCCGGACGCACGACCAAAATGGCCCTCAACACCGTTTGCCTCGAACACGGCAAACCCGAACCCAACGCAAAGATGAAGTACACCATCGTGCCGATCGAGCAACTCACCAAAGACCCTGCCGTGGCTGCTCTTTGTGAAGCACTTGGCAATGGCGTCATCGCCCAAAACACCGCTCAAGCAGCGGCTTGGCATTTGACCGATGACATGTCATGGAGCGAATTGGCCGAAAAGAATCGCAAGGAAAGTCAGTACACCGGCAATGAACCGTACTTCACTTCCTTTGAACTGCGTGCCGCTGCCAACGTGGTGGGCGAAGTCAAACGCATCGCCCAAAACTACCAGGACCAACTGGAGTCGGCCGAGAAGACCCAAGGCGGCCTGACCTTGGACAACAGCTACGGCGGCTGAAGTTCGCCCGCCGCTGAGTGAACGCAAGAAACGCGGTCACCAAACCAGAACCAACGCTTACCTGCGAGGACATCATCGTCCTCGCAGGTATTATTTTGGGGCCGCTGGCAATTCAGCAAGAGAACTCACTGAATCACACCATCAGTCGTCATCGCTGGCCTGGACTGCCTCCGTCTTGCCTGCCTTCAAACGCAAGAACGCATCGAAGAACCCTTGCAGTTCGCTGCCATCGAGCACGCTGTTGAAGTTGCCGACGTAGTGTCCCGTCCGGGCGTCTTTGACACGCTGATCGGGGTGCAGGAAGTAGTTCCGAATCTGGCTTCCGAAACCGGTCCTGGCCTGAGTCTCGTACTTCTTGGCTTCCTCCGCTTCACGGCGTTCTTCTTCGACGCGTGCCAATTTGGCTCGCAACATCTTCCAGGCGGTGTCCCGGTTTTGGTGCTGGCTGCGTTGGTTTTGACACTGCACGACGGTGTTGGTCGGAATGTGAGTCAAACGAATGGCACTGTCCGTTTTGTTGACGTGCTGCCCCCCCGCTCCGCTGGCCCGGTAAGTGTCTTCGCGAACATCTTTCTTTTCGATGTTCACCTCAATCGAATCATCGATTTCCGGCGAAACACTCACGGCTGCAAAGCTGGTTTGACGCTTGCTTTCGCTGTTGAACGGGCTGATCCGAACCAACCGGTGCATGCCTTCTTCGCCTTTGAGATAGCCATACGCCATCGGCCCCCGGACCGCGATAGAGGCATGGTTGATCCCCGCCTCCTCGTTTTCCTGACGGTCTAGCAACTCGATTTTGTAATCCTGCCCCACGGCCCAAGCGGAATACATCCGCAGCAACATGTCAGCCCAATCGTTCGCATCCGTCCCGCCATCGCGAGCGTTAATGGTCACAATTGCACCTGCGGAATCGTTCGGCCCGTTGAGCAACGCCTTGAGTTCCAGGTCATCCAAGACAACCTCCAGGCGTTCGATCTCCGAGCGAACCTCGCCTTCGATGGATTCGTCTTCCTCTGCCATCTCAAAAAGGGCTTCCAAGTCTTCTGCCGAGGACTCAAGCTCATTCAACGGAGAGACGATCCCCTTGAGACCCTTGAGCTGCATCACGACTTTTTGTGCCGCTTCGCTATCATTCCAGAAGTCAGGTGCCCCCATTTGGGCTTCGATTTCCTTAGATCGGAAGAGC
>NZ_JBICHO010000011.1:0-5303 GCF_043100905.1 Rhodopirellula sp. JB055
CCCAACGGCGATTGGGAACGAGCACGACTCGGTCGCGGTGTGGCAACGTGTGACTTCAACCGCGACGGTCGATTGGATGCAGTGGTCACCTATGTGAATGCCGCGGCGGAACTCTTGCGGAACGAAACCGAGTCGTTCGGCAACTTTTTGCAGCTACGGGTGATCGGCCCACAATCCGAGCGGGATGCCCTCGGGGCTCGAGTCGAAGTGGTGGCGGGCGAAGAGGTTTGGGTTGCAATGGTCGCTGCGGGTGACGGTTACGCTTGCCATAACGAAGCGATCCTGCATCTTGGCTTGGGTGACGTTGCCACGCTGGATTCCATCACCGTGCAATGGCCAAGCGGGGATGTTCAGCGATGGGAAGCGATCGACAGCAAGCCCATTGATGTCAATCGACGTATCGGCATCGTGGAAGGTTTGAAGGAACCGTTCGAAGACCGGTGAGAGAGAACGCAACGGTTTTTATGCCACTGATTCAGACACTCATTTTGCGGCGGCTTGTTCCGCCGCGAAAGCTCGCAGGGGTTTGGGCAGTGGGAATTGCACGTCTTCTTCCCGGACGACTTTTGTGTCCACGGACGCATCGAAGTTGTCTTTCAGCCAATCGATGGTGGACTGGACCACGGATTCGGGGGCACTGGCTCCGGCGGTGATCAGCACAGTGTCTTCATCTGAAAACTGATCTGCGGAAAGATCTTGTGGGCCGTCGACCAGCATCGCTCGTTTGCCTTGTTCCGCCGCGAGTTCACGAAGCCGTTGACTGTTGCTGCTGTTTTGGCTGCCCAGGACAACGACCACATCGGCATCTTCCCGCAGCAATTTGACGGCTTCTTGCCGGTTCTGGGTCGCGTAGCAGATGTCGTCTTTGGGGGGCGAGTGAATCTCGGGGAAGCGTTCGCGAAGACGGCGGATGACTCGACCGGCATCGTCGACGGACAGAGTGGTTTGGGTGAGGTAGGCCAGTTGGGTGCCGGGTTCAAATTCCAATCGATCGACATCGGCTTCATCTTCGACCAACACGATCGCTTCGGGAGCTTCACCCATGGTGCCGAGCACTTCGTCGTGGCCTTCGTGGCCGATCAAGATGATCGTGTAACCCGCTTTGGCGTACTTGATCGCTTCCAGGTGAACCTTGGTGACCAAGGGGCAGGTCGCGTCGAGAGCGTGCAACTTGCGAGCTTGAGCGGCCTTGCGGATTTCGGGCGAAACACCGTGAGCGGAAAACAGCAACACGCCGCCTTCCGGGACTTCGTCGATGGTGTCGACGAAGACGGCTCCTTTTTCGCGGAATGTTTTGACCACGAACTGGTTGTGGACGATCTCGTGGTAGACGTAGACCGGTGGCCCAAATTTCTGCAGAGTCAGATCCAGCGAATCAATTGCCATGTTGACTCCAGCACAGAATCCTCGGGGAGCCGCCAAAATGATTTTCATGGGAGTTGAATTTCTGAGTTTGCGGGGGCGTCCACGATCGGACGCGGCCCGAGTTTGTTCTGGGGAGTTGGTCATCGGCTAGAATAACCGCAGAAGCCCCAAAACGTCCAACGGCTCATTTCAGAGCTTTGTCCACTGGCCTTCGCGGTCTGCCCCAACCAGGTATGTCATTGCCCTCAGTTAGCACCTTTGACCGCAATTCAGATCCGCCGTTGAGAGAGGTCCGCGCCGAGGGAGACTCCAACAACATCATTCTCGGAGACGACAAGAACGGCTGTTTTCGCGATGCATTAGCGGATTCGCGTGCCGAATGCCGTGCGATTGCCCGGGCAAGTCGCGAAAATTTTCTGGTCGCGACGTGTTTGTTGCCAAGAGCCTTTCGGCAGCCTTTTTACGATTTGTATGCCTTTTGCCGCACTGCCGATGATCGAGCCGATGAATCCGGGACCTGCGAAAAAGCTCTGGTGGCGCTGCAGGAGTATCGCCAGGCCGTCGCTCACATGTACTCGGAAGACGGGGGGCAGAACGAAGGCATCTTCGTGGCACTCGCTGACACCGTGCATCGATATTCCATCCCGCGACAATTGCTGGACGATTTGCTCGATGCGTTCACTCAGGATCAGACAGTTCATTGCTACGAGGACGAGGAGCAATTGCTCGATTATTGCCGTCGTTCGGCCAATCCCGTTGGGCGGATGATTCTGCGGTTGGCGGAGGCCGACACCGACGAAAACGTGTTGGCATCGGATGAGATTTGCACGGCGCTGCAGTTGGTGAATTTCTGGCAGGACGTTTCGCGAGATCGGTTGATGGGGCGAGTCTACATTCCGGAGTCAATCATGCAGCGGTTCGGGTTTGACGGTGGTGTGATTCGTCGTGGTTTGGAACCCGGGCAAGGCACTCCGACGCCGATTCGCGAGGCGATCGAGTTTCTGTGCCAGGAGACACGTGCGAGGTTCCATCGTGGTCTGCCGTTAGTTGAACGGGTGCCAAGATGGTTGAGTGCGGATCTGCGATTGTTCGTCGAAGGAGGCTTGGCAACCATCGATGCGATCGAAGCCATACAATTCGACGTTTTGCGGAATCGTCCGGTCGTCCGGCGGTCGACCCAGTTGCGGCTGCTTGGACGCGCGATGTGGTTGCGATGTTGGTCGGGACGTGACCGTGAGGAGGCCTCACGATGACATCCGAATTCAAACAGTTGGTGTCCAGTTACGCGGCCGTGCGACGGATTTCACGTCGATCGGGCAGCAGTTTCTATCGTTCGTTTTGGTTGTTGCCGCGGGCGAAGCGGGATGCCATGTCGGCTCTGTATGCGTTTGCCCGTGTGACGGATGATTTGGGGGACTGCGACGAGCCAATCGCGTTGCGGCGAAGTTGGTTGCAGTGGTGGCGACAAACCACGGCGATGAATTTGATTGGCCAAGGGAATCAACCGGTTCGATTGGCGGACGGCATCGAGGATCTCTCTCCGGATGGCTCGGTGAATCTGGGGAGACATGCAACTGACATCATGCCGGCGCTTCGGCACGCTGCGAATCGGTATGAGATTCCGTCTCGCTATTTGCTGGAGATCGTGGATGGGGTGATGGCGGATCAGCAAAAGAACCGGTTCGACACGTTCGAGCAATTGGAACACTACTGTTATTTGGTTGCTTCGGCGGTAGGAATCGCATGTTTGCACATTTGGGGATTTCGATCGCCTCTTCCGATGCAAGCTGCGGTTGATTGCGGGTTGGCGTTTCAGTTGACCAACATTCTGCGAGACGTCAGCGAAGACGCGAGTCGCGGGAGAATCTATTTGCCCCGCCAGCACTATGAGCAGCATGGTTTGGAAGAAGACGATTTGTTGCATCCACGTCGGGACGCTCGGTTGCGTTGTTTGTTGCTAGACGAAACCCGTCGCGCGTCGGAGTTGTTTGAATCGGGGTGGCGTGTGTGGGATTCGTTGCATGATGACGGTCGCCCGATGTTCAGCATGATGTGGCGAACCTATCGAAAGTTGTTGCAACGAATCATGGATGATCCCGATGCCGTCGTTTCACGACGGGTTTCGTTAGGGATGCGAGATCGAATCGGGATTGTGTCCAATCATTTTGTGGGCCCGTTGTATCGACGTTTGCCTGTTCCACCGTTGGAGTTGACGACCGCCGAGGGCCGGCGAGTTTCAGCACGTGGTGACGACCCGGCATGACGAAACGCGTGGTTGTGATTGGAGGCGGAATCGCAGGTTTGTCGGCCGCTGAAACGCTTTCTCGCACGCGGGCATTCGCGCGTGGAGAGATGCAGGTCGAATTGCTGGATTCGCGACATCAAACCGGCGGCCGTGCGGGCTCGTTCGTGGAACCGACCACGGGGCAGACCGTCGACTATTGCCAACACGTTGCGATGGGGTGCTGCACGGCTTTGCTGGACCTGCTTCAGCGGCTGGGGTTGCTGTCGCACTTTCAGCGGTACGAAGAATTGACGTTCTATCATCCTCAACACGGATTCAGTCGTTTTCGGCCGAGTCCTTGGCTGCCTCCGCCGCTGCATTTGGCATCTTCTTTGTCGTCGCTCAAGCATTTGACGGGACAAAATCGACGTCAAATTCGGTCGGCTTTGTGGCGACTGATGCGGACTCGTGAATCTGACTTGATTGGGGGCACGGCACTGGAATGGCTGCAAGCCAACGGGCAAAACCAAGACACGCAGCAGAAGTTTTGGGAAGTGATTTTGGTCAGTGCGTTGGGGGATATCCCAAAGCGAGTGTCGATGGCTGCTGCCCGAAAAGTGATGATTGACGGGTTCGCTGGGGCGAGGCACGCGAGTGACGTTTGGGTGCCCAAACGTCCGCTGTCCGAAATCTTTGGTGACTCCTTTCGGCGGCCTTTGTCGCAGCGCGGCGTTCGATTTGGGCTTGGGAAATCCGTCCGTGGGTTGCACTGGGACAAGACGAGTGGGTGTTGGAACATGGAGTGTTCGAGCGGAGGATCGCGGGCCGCAGAGCATGTCGTCTTGGCGACTCCCTGGCATGTCAGTCGCCGCTGGTTTCCCGAATTATGGGAGCAGCAAGTTAAGGTGGCTTTTTCGGAAAACGACAATTCCGAGACGCCGTTTGCTTCGTCACCGATCACCGGGATTCATCTTTGGCTGGATCGTTCGCTGACTGCTTTGCCACATGTGGTGATGGTGGGGACATTGACTCAGTGGTTCTTTCAAGAACCGATTGATCAAGCCGATCAATCGTCTCGCGACGAAGGGGTTTACCACCAGGTGGTCATCAGCGGACGACACGCGGGCAGTGATTGGCCCAAAGAGAAGTTGGTCACCGAAGTGGTGCGTGAGTTGGCGGAGGCGTTTCCTGAGGCTGGGACGCCGCGGATACGAAAGTTTCGTGTTGTGACGGATCCGCACGCTGTGTTTTGTGTCAGCCCGGCGACCCAAGTTCGTCGTCCTGAATCGAAAACGTCGCGTCCGGGGCTCCATTTGGCCGGGGATGCGATTGCGACGGGGTGGCCCGCGACGATGGAAGGAGCCGCGATCAGCGGGCAGATGGCGGCGAAGTCCGTGATTGAGTCACTGGGAAAACCAGTGGAAAATGAGGGGATCGAAGTCCCCGTTGGACTGAAGCGAGGTTGGCTGGCTCGCCGATTGATTCGGTAGCGGGTGAGCACAGACGCCAGGGCTCGGATGCAATTGTCACTTGCCACCGTTTGCCGTGCACCTACGGTATTGAGTCAAAGGATCTTTTCTCACGGGAGTGAATCATTTTGGATCGTCGGATCCCCGCATCATTGGCCGAGCGTCGGCGCTGGGTGGTTGCACCTGACCAGACGGATCATCCGCCAGGTGAGATGGTTCTGTACTGGATGCATAACGCTGTCCGG
>NZ_JBICHO010000012.1:0-14716 GCF_043100905.1 Rhodopirellula sp. JB055
ACGCCGCCCTGGGCCTGCCGCCCCTGCCGGCCACCCTGAGTCCGGTGCTGGCCGACGTGGAGGCCGGCTGGGCCCAGTACCGCGAGAACATCAACATCATCCTCGAGGGCCGGGAATCGATCTCCACGGTCTCCGAGTTCGTCAACGTCATCAACGAGTTCATCCCCCAGCTGCTGGCACTGTCCGATGAGGTGGTCAACGTGTTCGTCCGCAAGGGCGCCGCGCCGGACCAGATCTACATCGCCGCCCGCCAGCTGATGCTCACCCAGCGTATCGAGAACAACCTCAACCGCGTGCTCGCCGGCGGCGAGGGGGCGTCGATACGTTTGGCCAACTCGATTTCTTGACGACGCGTCAGCAACGGGATCTCGCCCATTTGCGTCAGGTACATCCGAACAGGGTCGTCCGACCAAGTTTCCGATTCGTCGAGCGCAATCAGTTCGTCGGGGCTGTCCAATTGGACTTCACCCTCGGGCGCATCGGCAACGCTGACCGCGTTGTCGTCTTCGCTGTCGTCGACTGGTAACTTGCGGAATCCTCCTGTGACCACGTCGGTGCTTTGTGCCGAAACGTCGTCGAAATCATCCATCATCGGATCAAACAAAGTAGATACTCCTTTAGGTGGCTGTCTTTTCTATGGTCGACGACCGCGATTGGTTTGGTGGGTCGTCACAAAGAACGCTGTGGCGAATCAGCGTTCGGGGCAATTGGGTTCGTTGAGGAACGTCCGTGTCGTGGGGGCGGCGACACTCGTCAGAGCGGCGCGTCGTCGGAGTGTAATTACGCCGAATGGGAGGTCGAGACGTAATCTGCCGTCCGGCATGGGGTCACTGGCGAAGTCGGTCAGGAGAAGTTCGAGAAGCACTTGGGATTCGAGAAGAACAATCAATCGATAACGAATTCAAAACAGTCCATGTGTTGGGAATCTGGGCAGGGCGAGAGACGCGGGTGCAGATCAAATGATCGACCGACGACATCCATTGAAGAAAATTCCGACACACAATGACTCTACCACCCGGGAACCTGCGAACCTCCGAACAACTGTCAATTGGAAAAATTTTCCGATTGACCCGGTATTCCATCCTGGAGGCTGAAAAGGGACGGTGGACCGTTTGTTGCGCGAACCGAATCCCATTCGGAAGCGAAGACGAACGATAGCTCGTTGTGGTTGTATCGCGACTCATCCAGAGGATGTCCGGTCAGGCGAACGTGGTTTTCGAGATTGACCGGGGAAGCAAGCAGAAGAAAATCAGATGAAATTCTGGTTCAGCTTGCCGCCAAATGGTCGTTCGACGAAAGTGACGTCCTGACGGGAGCGATTGGTCGTGTGTTACCCTCAGCACACCGTGATTCTAGTTCCCAGAATGGCTCGGTCCACCCGGGCGTTGTTCTTTTGACCCGCGATTTCAGCCATGTATTTGCTTCCCTGCCCGCACTGTGAAGTTTCCACCGCAGTCAGTCCCGCTCGCGCTGGTGACCAGATTCCATGTCCGCATTGTGGTCAGAACATCGCCGTCCCGAAGCTTGGCGAACTGCGTCAACTCCCCACCGCTGAGAATGACACGGCGACCGAAAAGGCGGACGCTCGATCCGCCGAGGGGCGTGCCAACCGGCCGACGGTCTTGTTTACGGCACTGGGTTTGCTCGCGGCTGGCCTGTTTCTCGCCGCCGCGTTTTGTGCCGTGAATTGGGCAACAATCACCATTCCGATGACGACGGAAGCGCACATCGACGAGTTCCGCCAGGCTTACCAGGAGGTCAGTTCGGCACAAATGATCCGGGAATGGGAAGAAATCAATCGCAGCGGAGTTGACCTGCCAGCGATGTATCAGTACCGAGTCATGGAACTCGACAAATTGTCTTGGCTGCAGAACGCGGGACTGTTTTTGGGGGCTGGTTTGTTGGCCGTTCTCGGAGCCGTTTTTGTCGGTCGCTCGGGTCGGGCAAGCGGTACTTGAGGCCCGCTTCCATCCAGAAAAAAATTTTGCGTCGATTCAATTCCTCACGTGCCTGCAAAGGGACACTTGGTTGAGGAACGATTCGAGCGAGCGTTTTCGAACTCAACCTTTGTTTCGCAAGACGTACACGACATCTTCAGTGGATGCATCCACTTCAATCGGTTCGTCCATGTCATAGGCGAAGTCGTAGGTGGCCAAGCATTCCCATTGACTGTCCGCCGCGATCAGCCGGTTCATTTGTGCGGGCGTGTAACTCCGCAAATGAAGCTCATCGTTGATCCGAAAACTGCGGCTTGGCGTGTGAACTTCAAAGCGGATTCCAAAACGCTCCATCCGCTTTTTCTTGTTGCGATCGATCGTCCACATGTGTGTGTTGATCGCGAGATTGCCACGACGAGCCGACCAGGATTCGGTTTCACTCGGGGGGACCGTGGTTGGGGTCAGGTGAACACCAAGTAGGTAGATCCCGCCACGACGAACCATCGACGCCATGCTTCGCAGATGCCCGCGGGCGGCCGCCTCGGTATTCACATGCCGAAAGCTGTTGATGGTGTTGAAAGCGACACAGGCGGGGCCTTGTTCTTTCGACGTTTTCGCTTTGCCCAGCACGGCACGAAAATCGGCAGGTGAAAAGTCACACATGTCCGCGACAATTGCGGTCGGTTTGAATCCGCCGCGTTCCAATCGCTGGTTGCAAAACTCAACGGCTTTTTCGTTCAGGTCCAATCCGCAGGTCGCATAGCCCTTGCGATACAGCGATGCCATCAGGCGTCCGGTCCCGCAGGCAGGTTCGAAGAACAACTTGGGTTTGCGAGTCAGAAATGTGTCGGCGCAATCCAGAATGAATTGCGTCTCGGCAGCAATGTCGGCTCCGAAGACCAAGTCGTAGTACTTGGGATGGTCGTAGATGGATTCTTCGAGCACTTCCATGGAATCTGTTTCTTTCATTTCTACCGAACCGATTCCAAACCCAGACCGCGGCGGAGCATGCCGATTTGGCCGGCGTGCAAACCTTCGTGAATCGGGCAGAACATGACCGCCCCCAATTTGCAGGGATACACCGCGTAAGGCATGTCGATCTCCACCAACAACTCGGCAGGATCGAGTGAGTCGAGCTCCGCCAACGCCAGTTCAAGCACGCGATTCAGCTTGTCGAGCAACACTTGCGCGGACGGTTGGTTGTCGGTGGCCGCAGAGGGTTGGCTGCCCCGGGCATAGGTTTTCCGAAAGCGACCTGGGATCAGTTCCAGGTCATCGGGGTGGCGACCTCGCATTCGAAACATCAGCAATCCGTATTGGCTGACGGCCAAGTGACCGACTTGCCAAGCGACGTGCGACACGTTCCCCGGTGGAATCTCGAACCAGCGATCCATTGGGGTCGCGTTTAACAATTCGAGGAGGTACTGCCGAGAGAACTCGATTTGCCCACGTGCGGCCTCGAACATCCGAATCGCGTCGGACAATTCCGGCAACGGTTTGGGAACAGAAGTAGGGGGTGTCTGGCTCATCGAAGAACTTTAGCCCGACCACGCGGGTCTGTCACCCAGAGTTCCATGGTGGGCAACGGGACCGGAATTTCTCTCGGGCACCCTGCCCGATCCGAGTCGCTTTCGGTCAGCGAATTGAGCAACTGCCGGTGTCGCAGGATTTGCCAGCCAATCGATACCGACGTTTGGCGATTTCGTGATACAGCCGTCGCCACAACTTGGCGGTTCCCGGCAGATGCAGCACCGGAGCGGCCAACCACAGGATCGGCAGTCGACGCGAAAGATAGCGAACCGCGTCGGCACCCCCGTGACGCTGGCCACGCTGGTCGATCACGTACATCTGATCCATCAGTTGTTCGTGCGTCAGATCGGGATATCGCTGCTGGACTCGCTCGTCATGCAACGACAAAAACGCCAGACGATTGCCGCCCCAGTCCAGCTTTCGCAGGCTTTGAACCCCCGCTTTGCAGAAATTGCAGTGCCCGTCGTAGATCACCACATCGCACGCGGAACACTGGTCCGGATCCGGCAACTCGCTGGAGCGGCCAGGGGCGTGGGAAGCTTCCACGGGGGAACGGGAAGCCATTTTCGCGTCGGTGGTGGGTGTTGAGGACATCGTTGGAAGTGTACGTCACGGGGAAACTCCGTGGCTTGGGATTCTGGATCGAGGGCCGCAATCTGGTGAACCGTTTCAAAAGAACGCCCAGATTCCTCCCGCGAGAATGAGATTCCACGTGCGGGAAAAGTGTCCGCAGCGCTATAATGACAGGCATAAAACCGCATCCGTTCCGAGTTCACAACATTCGGGGCCATCCACGGAGTTTTCCATGACCAGCGCCATTCCATCACAGGATCCGCATGACGAGTTGACTCAGTGGTCACCCGACGAAGCCAAGGCCCTGGTTGAATCGAAAGTCCGCTCGGCTCGCCGGCGAATGATGTTTGGTCGATTCGGACGCACGTACGCGGTGACTTGGTTCATCGGTTTGATCGTCGCGACGATCGCCGTGGCTGCGATGGCGATCACACCGTTGCCACTGGAACGGTGGGGCTTGGATGCTTCTGAGATGACGGTTCAGAAATGGGCCATTGGATGGACCGCCGCGGTCACCGTGGTCTCCCTTTTGGTGTCTGCCGTGGTGATGTGGGGCTCTGCCCCACCGCTGATGCGCGTCGCGGCAGAAGTCGATTCGCGATTCGGATTGAAAGAACGCTTGAGCAGCACGTTGTCCTCCGACGCTTCGACGGATTCCAACTCCGTTGCCGGAAACGCCTTGCGTCAGGACGCGGCACGACGAGCCAGCAAACTGGATGTGGCGCAGAAGTTTGCCTTGTCACCTCAGCGCGTCGCTTGGTTACCGCTCGCGATCGTTCCCATCTTGGCCGCCATGGTTTTCGCGATCGAACCAGCGACAGAATCCACCTCAGAGCTGGACAACGAAGTCAGCGCGAACGAAGTGCGGCAAGTCAAAATTGCAGCCGCGGAATTGAAGAAACGTCTGGCACAACAAAAACGCGAGGCCGATGCGAAAGGTTTGCTCGAAGCACGTGAGTTGTTCGAGAAGATGGAATCGCAACTCGACAAGATCACTGAAAGCAAAACGCTGAAACGCAAAGACGCGTTGCTGGAACTCAATGACATCAAGGAACAAATCCAGGCTCGCAAAGATCGTCTCGGTTCGCCAGAAGAAATTCGAAAGACACTTGCTCAAATGAAAGGGCTGGAGGGCGGCCCGGCTGAAAAGGTGTTGTCGCAAATTCAAAAGGGTGACTTCGGAAAAGCCGCCGAAGAAATCAAAAAGCTGGCCAAGCAAGTGAAAGACGGCAAGCTGACACAGCAGCAAAAAGAAAAGCTGAACAAGCAAATCAAGAAGATGGCCGAGCAAATGAAGCAGGCCGCGAAAGATCACGAGCAAAAGAAGCAGCAGTTACAAGAAAAAATTCAGCAAGCCAAACGCGAAGGCCGCAACGAAGACGCGGCGAAGTTGCAGCAGAAACTCAACGAAGCGGAGTCGGCCGATTCACAGATGCAGCAAATGCAACAGATGGCGGATGCGATGCAACAAGCCGCCGACGCCATGCAGCAAGGCGATGAGGCGGCCGCCGCGGAAGCCATGGAGGAAATGTCCAGTCAGTTGGGCGAGATGCAGCAAGCAATGTCCGAGCTGGAAGACCTTGAGTCAGCACTGGGGGATCTGTCGCAGTCCAAGAATCAAATGAACTGCAAGCAATGCAACGGCGATGGCTGCCAGGCTTGCCAAGGAAATGGGTTCGGCGATGGCGACCAACCAGGAATGGGCATGGGCCGTGGCAAAGGCGAAGGTGACCGACCCGAAGAAGAATCCGACGTCAACACCTACGACACCCAGGTTCGCGGCAAAGTCAAACGCGGACGAGCGATCATCGCCGGATTCGCGGATGGTCCCAATCGCAAAGGCGTCACCCGAGAGGACATCCAGTCCGCGATTGAGACGAATCTCAGTGAAGAAAGCGATCCGCTGGAGGATCAAGTGTTGCCTCGCGACGAACGCGAACAAACTCGCGAATACTTTGATCGGTTGCGAGAGGGTTCATGAGTCGCGGGAGTGTTTTGACGCTCGCCTTGGTGCTCGCAGGATGCATTTGGCGAGGTTTGTGGCTATCAGCTGGCGTGACGGATCAAACGTTGGTCGCTGACCGGACGCGTGCTGAATTGTTGAACCAGGTGAGCGATGCCTGCCAGCAGAACGGGGATCCGCCCAGCCCAACCGACCGACATGACATCCAGGTGCTGGCTTATTTCGCGGATACAACCGAATCGCTTCGTACCGACGACGGATCATCGACGTGGCAGTTGGAATCGATCCAACGGTTTGATCCCGATGCAGCGGTATGGATCGTGCCGGGAGCCGATGGTCAACCGGGCTGGGACGGTTGGGATGACAACCAAGATGGCACGGTCGACGACTTGGGTGAGCTGGGGGCTGCTTGGAGCGACGATCATTGTTTGACGCCTCTCGATCCCGGCTACGATCAAGTCGACTCGTCGCACTCGCGAATCATCAATCGCGGCGCGTATGTGCCCTCCAACATTCAGACGTTCATGGCGGAACAATCCGAGGGTGTGCCGGAGGCTTCCGATGTTTTGAAACAACCTCGCTGGCGATGGACGTTTTCGAATCAGGCGGCTTCCGCGGTTCGCTGAGCGGTCCAGCGTTGAAGTTGCTGGTCGAAGCGGTGAAGCTCACGGCGGTCAATCTTCTGGCATTGGCAGTGTGCTCCCCAAGCCAAAACCAAGTGCGTCCAAAACGCGAGTTGTCGGTAGTTTCCGGATGCCCATTCGGCGATGAGTTCCGCTGCTGACTCGGCGAGCCGGGGGCGGAACTGACCTGCGTGAGTGAGGGCCGCTTGAACGCAACCTGCCAGCGATTTGGTTGAAGCATGCAGCGAGTGGCTGATGGTTGACGACTTTGTCGGCCCGATCACCAGCAACGTCATGGGGCTGCGTCTTGGATCCGCTTTCAGCGATTGTCGGTACCACTGGATGGTGGACGCCGAAGGCGATCCATCCACGATGCACAACGTGTGGATGCCGCGGGCTTGGTTGGTTCGAGCGACTGCCCACCACTGCTGGCAAAGGTCGCGATCGAAGTCCGTGGCTTCGCTGCCCGTGACTTCCAGCGGCAGATCGTCCAATCCATGAGTCGCGATCCACTGCCGTGCCCAAGTGGTCGCGCCGGCCCCCGGTTGGGCACGCAAATTCGCGATTCCGACATGGTTTCGCAGAACGGTTTCGAGCCAGACGCGAGCTTGCAAGTGTTCAGCCGACGCAAACAGGAATTCTTCCGACTGGGCCGGAACGGATACTCCTGGGGAATCCTTGAAGGGCTGACGGAACAATCCCCAGTGGCTTTGATCGGCCTGGCTGAGCGACGGGATTGGCATCGACGGCGGTCTCTCTTGGGAACGAATTCGTTTCCCCGGCGGGATGCTGCGTGGACGAAGCTGCTGCTGCAGCGTTTGGATGCTCGCACGGATGTTTCCATTCGCATTCCACCGAGGTTGGCTATGGAATCAGATCGACTGGCCCGCTCGCGGAGCACTTTCTGTTTCGGTTACCTTGCTTCGATCGATGCAACCGGCACGATTGATACTTTTCGATAATTGTTTGAACTGACGCCCATGACACGACGCTATTACGTTCCCGATTTGCAAGCTCAGGCGCCCATCGTGCAATTGCCTGATGAAGAAGCTTCTCATGCAGCGAGGGTCATGCGAGTTCAACCTGGCGACGAAGTGGAGTTGTTCGACGGGATTGGGCACCAGTCCGCTGCGGAAGTTATGTCGGTGAGCAAACGTGAATGTGTGGTCCGATGCGGTGTCATGGAAGCGGTGGACCGTGAACCACGCGTCGCAGTGGATTTGGCGATTGGTTTCCCCAAACCCGATCGTGCCAAGGAGATGATGGAACGTTTGACGGAATTGGGCGTGGCTCGCGTGTTCCCGGTGACCTTTGCGCGGACACAGCGGCCACCCGCCGAAAATTTGTTGGGCAAGCTCCGAAGGATTGTGATTGAGGCGTGCAAGCAATCGGGCCGCAACGTCTTGATGAAAATCGAGTCGCCGATGGAATTCGAATCGCTGGCGCAAATGATCACGCAATCCACCGACCAGGGCAAACCGGAACCGGTTGGGGACGAACCGGTTGTTTCTTGGCAACAGGTCTTGGTTGCGAAGCCTGATTCGCCACCGCTCGTTCCACTGGAAGAGTCATTGCCGGGGCAGGAGAAGTCGCCAGAGGCAAAGCAGTCCGAGGGCAGCCAAAGCGATGTCGATGGTCGTCCGAGGATCTTGGTGTTGATTGGTCCGGAGGGCGGGTTGTCCGATCCAGAGCATCAGCGATGCGATGAGTTGGGAGTCAAAGCCATTGGATTAGGAAGCCGAATATTGCGGATTGAGACGGCTGCATCGGTTGTAGCGGCGCGATTGGTGGTCGATTGATCGTTTTGTTCACCATCGGGGCCGGTGTCGGTACGGTTTCCAATTGCAAGCTAGGTTTGCATGGCCAACGAATCCAGCCCATTGGGGAGGGTCGTTCGGTACCAATGCGAAGAACTCCAATTGCTTGCTCCACGCATGAACGCTCTGCTCACCGACACTCATAATTTCGAATCCGCCGCCCTTGGCGGTTTGTTGACCGACGACACGTTTTGGCCGGCGGAGCCGCGCTCGCTCAATGAGTTGGGACTGTCTGTCAGTTTCATCGAAGCGCTCACGATCAAGTCCATTCATCAGATCGGGACCATCAGTGGTCGCAATGTGGCGACGATGATGGGATTGCCGTTTCGGTTGGTCGAGCCCATCGTTGATGCTCTGCGAACTCGAAAGTTTGTGGCTCATGTGCGGCCTGCGGCTTTCAACGACTACTACTATTCGCTGACAGAAATGGGGCAGAAGAGAGCCCAGGTTCATCTGCAGCAATGCAGCTACGTCGGTCCCGCTCCTGTGCCATTGGCTGATTACACGCTCAGTGTGGAGGCTCAAGCGGCTGGCGTGGATCCGATTGAGCGAGATGATTTGCAGGCTTCGCTTTCCAAAATTTCGTATCAAGACGAGTTGCTCGATCAAATTGGCCCTGCCATCAACAGCAACACGGGGATGTTTTTGTTTGGCCCGCCTGGCAACGGCAAAACGACGATTGCTCGTAGTTTGACGCAGTGTTTGGGGCAAGAAATTTGGATCCCACATGCGATTCTGGACGATGGAAATCTGATCAAAGTCAAAGACGACGCCTATCACCAAGAGGCACCTGTGCCAGAAGGCGACGGGCAATTGCTCAAGGCTCAAGAATGGGACAAACGCTGGGTGCGAATCCAACGTCCCAGTGTCGTCGTGGGCGGAGAACTGGTGATGGAGAACCTGGAGGTTCGCCATGATCACCGCTCGAACATTTGCGAAGCTCCGCTTCAGATGAAAAGCAATTGTGGTTGCTTGCTGATCGATGACTTTGGACGTCAACGCATCGCCCCCGAGGAGTTGCTCAATCGCTGGATTGTGCCACTGGAGAATCGCTGCGATTACTTGACGTTGCCAACGGGCAAGAAAATTCAAATTCCGTTTGAACAGCTCATCTTGTTTTCGACCAACTTGAATCCGGATGATCTTGTTGACGAAGCTTTCTTGCGACGTGTGCCCTACAAGATCTTCGTGAACGATCCTTCGCCAGAAGAGTTTCGTTCCTTGATGAAGACGGTCGCTTCTCAAATGGGATTCCCTGAAACTCCCGAAGCAGCCAATCATCTCTTGGCGTACTACCAAAAGAACAATCGCCCGCCACGTCGTTGTCACCCACGAGATCTGTTGACGCAGGTCGCCAACTTCTGTCGGTACCGTCGGTTGCCATTGACGTTGCGGCCGGAGTATTTGGACCAGGCATGTCGAAGTTACTTCAGCGCTCTTTGATTGCATTCTGATAGGTCGATGAACGAAGTGGTGTTCCGCTTCGCCAACGATTTTTTCCATTTTCCCCATCGTCTTTTTACTGTTGTTAGTGTCGCCCGATGACCGTTAAAACAACCCACACGATCGCACCTGGTTACGAGCCTATCTCCGGTTATCGGCTGGAAAAGAAGATTGGCGAGGGAGGCTTTGGTGAGGTGTGGTTGGCCAATGCGCCAGGTGGTTTGAAGAAGGCGGTGAAGTTTGTCTTTGGTGCGAAAGATGCAAAGCGTGGTTCGCGTGAGCTGAAGTCCTTGGAACGCATCAAGGGCGTTCACCATCCGTTCCTGCTAACGCTTGAGCGATTTGGCATTGTGAATGACCGATTGGTGATCGTGACCGAATTGGCGGATGGTTCGCTCGAAGACGTTTTGAAACGTCACCAAGACCGGGGTTCGTGTGGGATCCCTCGCGCGGCATTGCTTTCGTACCTGCACGATGCCGCAGACGCGCTGGACTATTTGCACGGCAGCTATCAGTTGCAGCACCTCGACGTGAAGCCAGGCAACCTGTTGCTGGTCGGTGGGCATGTGAAGGTGGGTGACTTTGGTTTGCTGAAAGATTTGCGTGAGATCGATCATTCGGTGATCGGTGGTCTGACGCCAATCTACGCTCCTCCGGAACTCTTTGATGGCCGTCCCAGCATCAACAGCGATCAGTATTCCTTGGCGGTGATGTACCAAGAATTGCTGACGGGAACGCGTCCTTTTGCGGGCCGAACCATCGCTCAGTTGGCAACGCAACACATCCACGCAGCACCCGTGCTGGATTCACTGCCGGCAGCGGACCGCGTCGCTGTGGCACGCGCTCTCGAGAAGGATCCTGACCGTCGTTTTGAATCGTGCAAGGAGTTTGTCGAAGCTCTCCGCACACCGCGGGGCCGCGAAGAAACGGTGGTTCAAACCACTGCGAAAGCAAGTGTTCTGACCCGCCAAGAAGCGGTTGAAGACTTGCCCAGTTTGCAATCCAGGTGTGGGAGCTTTCATGGACGTGTGACAGGCCACGCTTTGGTGGTTGCCGTCGGCGGTGCCGGGGCGGAATGCTTGCACGAACTGCGTAGCCGAGTGGCAACGTTGCACAGTGCATGCCCGTTGGATCTGCATTCGGTGTTGATCGATACCGACATGCACTCCGTTCATGCGGCACGTTTGGCGGAAGCGTCGGATCGGATTCCTCCGGCGACGATTCTGCACACGCCTTTGAAATCAGCTCAGGAATACCGAGAAGGTCGGACCGATCATTTTCGTTCTCTCTCACGACGTTGGATCTACAACGTGCCTCGCAGCGGTGCGACCGAAGGCATGCGTCCTTTAGGGCGTTTGGCGATGGTGGATCACTCGAAAACCATTGACTCGGGACTTCGCAAATCGATTGACCACTTGGCCGCCGTTTGTGGCGACCGCGTGCCGTCCGTCTATATCATTGGTTCTCTCTCGGGTGGCACAGCCAGCGGGATGGTCATGGATCTGGCTCCACGGCTTCGGACCTTGTTGGATGAAGCCGGTTTAGAAAGTGCGTCGGTCTTGCCGTTGCTTTCAACGGTGTCTTTGCAGGGCAATCCGCATCAACCGCTGACGCTGCACGATTCACGCTCGGCGGTATCGGAAATCGGGCACTACATGTTGCCTGAGAACAGTTACCCCGGTGACTCGGGAATCCAGTGGCCAGGTGTTCCTGCAGCTCGAAATCCGCTACGAAATGCGTATGTGGTGGTCGATGGAGACCATGCTTCGCCGGATTCCTGTTCGGCTGCGGCAACCATCGTGGATTACCTGTGGGTGGATGCCACTGGTGCCGGGGAATTGCTGGCAGAGGCCCGGCGAAGTGACGAAGCCGATGCTGGAACGGTCGCCACCCCCATGCTGCGTTCCGTGGGTGTGGCTCGACTGAAATGCGTTCGAGCTCTGGAAGAAAACCTGTTGGCTCCCACAGCAGCCAGACATTTGTTGCTGCGTTGGCTGGGCAATCCAAACGAATCTCGACAGATCGCCGGGCTGACCGCAGAGCGATTACGCAAACGATGTGGTCTCGATGACACGGCCTATTTGGATGAAGTGAAGTCGGTCTTTGGCCAAGACAACAACGCGATTGTCAGTCACCTGTCGGAACTGCTTGCGAAAATTCCGGTGCAGGAATTGAGAGAAGAATCGAAGGTCACGCGATTGTTGAAAGACAAGCTGAGTGAGTGCGACGTATTGCACCGACTTGATCGCCGGGCAGCAACGCAAATGGTGATGCTCCGTCGCGAAATTTCAGTCCGAATGCACGATGGACGTATTGATGTCACTTCCAGTGTGCAAGCCACCGAAGGATTGATGAAGTGGTGCAGCAACACGGTCGCCCAGTTGAGACAGCGACAATTAGATCTGCGAAGCCAACAAGACGAAGAACGTCAATATGCGGCACTCGATCAAGAATTGGAATCGGAGATCGAGTCGATTGAGAAGTTGGCGTTGATCGAACTCGATGTGATCGCGTCGGAGTTTGCTGCGGAACAACTGAAAACATTCATGCAGCGGATCAAGGCTCTGCATGAAACCCTGACCAAGATGGCGGTTCGAATCGCACAAGCCATTCGTTGCGTTCCTGGTGACAATCGCGACACCGAAAATCCTTGGGAGGAAATGCCGCAAGAAATTCAGATGCGTTTCAATCCTGTCTTGGAAGATCTGCATTCACAGACAGCGTCGACTTGGTTGCTCAGCCCATTGCGAGACGCCAAAGTCGAGTGGGACGAAAAGGCGATGGCGTCTGATCTGGTTGCCAAGTGTTTGCCGGTGATTGAAAGCGTGATCGACTCGCATCGGCAAGCATCCGAAGAATTGACAGACACTTCCAATTCTTCCGTGGCGGCGTTGACTCATGAATCGGAAATGACCAACACGCAAACCATTGCCGTCCCCAGAGAAACGAATACCGCTCAGTTCGCGAAAACGGGGGTCTTCGAGACCCAAACGTTTGAACGAAAACCGGGGGGAAGGTCGTTGTGGAACGAGCAAACAACGATTGAATCAGCCTTGCAAGTGGCATCGCCACCGCTGTTGCATTGCGGTGGTCGTCAGCGATTGTTGCTGTTGGTCGGAAGTGAATCCGAGAGAGAGCGGTTGGAACCCAAGGTGTCATCGGTGCACACGGGATCGTTGACAACGGTGGTGATCCCTGGCGTCACGCCAATTCTCGTTCACGAGGCCCAGCAGATTCCAATCGACCACGTTCTGGAACAACTGGATCTGGTTTCCGGAGGCAACACGCAAGTCAGCAAACGGTTGCACACCCGAAGCGATGTCGAATGGAAAGACTGAGTCGGTTTCGAAACATGGCCTCTCAAGGAAGCAGGTCCCACAACCGTTGGTCTGCCAGCGAATCGGCGACCAAGTGAACATCCTCAAATGCGTGGGAACGAGTGTGCTCGTTCGGAACGGCCACCGTCACCGCGCCCGCAGAAACCGCTGCTTTGGCACCGTTGCCACTGTCTTCTAAAACCAACATTTGAGACGGTGACACACCCAGTCGATCCGCGGCTTTCAAGTACATCTCAGGATTGGGCTTGCCGTGCGTGACGTCGTCTCCGGTCAAGACAAATGCCAGTTCATGGGCCCATGGCGTGGTGGGCAGAATCTGGTCCACGAACTTCCGCCGGCTGCTGGTGGCCAAACCAAACGGCAGCCCACTGTTTTTCAATCGCTCGATCCATTCGTCTAAACCTGGCATCGGGCGAAGTTCAGCAAGCAAGAGCTCACCGTAAACGTCGTCCGATTCCGCCAGCAATGTTACTGGATCGTCGTCGAGTCCATGGTGCTCGATCATTTGGCCGATCGCGGACAATCCAATCCGCCCCATCATCTTTTGTTGCAATTCCAATGTGAACGTGTGCCCGCGACGTTGCAGCAACACTTGCCCGACCTGGAAGTAAATTCGTTCGGTGTCGAACAGCAGGCCATCCATGTCCAAGGCGACGCCCAGAAGGTGCATGTGCATTCTCGAGTTGCAGTGTGAAATCAGAATCAGGTGAGATCAGAATCAGATGAGATCGTTGGGCGGTCGATCGCGACGATGACGGCTGGCAACAGCATCAGATTGGTCCAGGCAGAAGCGGCCAAGGTCGCAGCGATCAACATGCCAAAGGTGGCGGTGGGAATGAAGGGGCTAGTCATCAAAATTCCAAACCCAACCACCAAAGCGAATGTCGCCAACAAGATCAGAGCGGCCACGTCCGTCGCTGCTTCGATGGCGGCTCGATTGGAGTTCAGCCCCGCGGCTCGACTGCTTTGATATCCTGCCAAGAAGTGAATCGACCCGTCGATCGACAGTCCGATGGAGACCGCGCCAATCATGGCCGATCCCAGGTCCAGTCCACCGCCGACCAGTCCCATCAGCGCCAAGACAAGCATGACCGGCAGCGTGTTGGTCACCAACGCCACGAGTGCATAACGCACACTTCGGGTGGCCATCCCAATCAGGAATCCTACCAGAGCCAAGGCGATTGCCAGTGCGTTCCACTGGTCACGAAGCAGGCTGCTGACCAGTCGCGACATCAGCACCGAGTAGCCTGTCACGAGCGAGTCATCATCAAATTCCTGAGCCAACTGGATGACTTGTTCGATTAACTTCCGTTTGACCTCACCCGGCAGGCTTTCTTCGCTACGCAACATGATTCGCAGTTCTCGCTGGGTGCCTTCCGCAGGTGGATCGAACGTCAACAAAGCATCCGCGAATGTCGGGATGGCGGTTCGCATTCCCGTCAGACGAACCTCCGGCGTGACGATCGAAAGCAAGGGGCTCCTCGACGCAACC
>NZ_JBICHO010000013.1:0-3978 GCF_043100905.1 Rhodopirellula sp. JB055
TGAGAAAGCTCCATCGGAGGTCGCCCTGAAGACATCGTGCCGTCGCGGAAGCGCCCCCTGGACTCCACACCGTCAACCGCGTCGCGGTTGCCAATAGCGAGAACTCGAGGCACCAGATCGATCTAGCTGGGGTGCGAATTCAGTGGAGACTTCGCGAGCCAGCCCAAAATCAAACCACCACCACGCCCCCCCTCGCAACACGTGTTCCCAGCCAAGGCGACACACGAAACGGCGCGTCCGCCAATTCCGAAGCAGCGTCTCCACCACCGAGCCGACCAAAAACGAAAGGAATCCCGAAGCCACCGAGTGGCGTGACAACGACTTTGACCAACAGCCGTCCTCACCCAAAGCGTCACCTGAATTTTTGGGATTGGCCAAAGAGCCGACTTGTTTCCTCAGGCCCCACAGGCATTGCCAGCTGGCGATACTAAAAAACGCCTGCCATTCCCCCACACGTTGGGACCGCGGACAAGTCATTGATCCCACAGTGCCAGCCAAGCCGCGTGCCCTCACTTTGCAAGGCGCGATCGACGCTGCACCCCCCCATCTCTACCGAGATAGAAGCCACGTACATTCGACCCGCTCCGGGCTCCGGCACCGCAGTCGCCTGAATCAGATACGGCGTCACTTGAATAAATCTCGAGCCATCCAGATCTGTCCGCACAAATCGGCTCTCAAAGATGGTTTCGACTTCGCCCGTCGTCAAAGTAGTGTCGTTGTTCAGCCGCGGTCCCATCAAACCCTCGCCACCCGTGTGCCCGAGATTGAGGTTGTGCCCAATCTCATGAGCAATCAACTCGGCTCCAAATGCACCTGCAGCAAAGTCCGATTCAACAATCAAGACCGAACCATTGACCGCACCACAACCCACCGCCGCCGGGATATCACCCCACACCAAGAGACCAGATCAGTGTAGAAGACATTGAACTGAGAGTTGAAGGCGTCCAACACATCGCGAGCGTAGGCGAACGGCGGATAGGGGTAGGGAAGTCCGGTTGAGCCGGACTCCCCTCCCTCAGAACCGTACGTGCGGTTCTCCCGCATACGGCTCGCCAGTCAGTGGGTCCCGTCGAGGGATTGAACGTAAGCGGAGTGGGCTAAACGCAGACTTCGATAGCCTCGCTCGCTGAAGTAGGCATTGGGCCAACGATGCGTGCGACATAGCCGCTCTGGGTTGCGTCGATGACGCTTCAAGAGCTGACGCCGCAGTCGTTTGCGAACCATCCCGTCGTACTTGTCGAAGATGTTCCACGTACAGTGACGAAAGTAACTGAACCAACCCACCGTCACGCGATTGATCTGGACGATCGTCGCTTCCAGCGATTGGCCGCTCTTTCGGGGCGTTAACCGGCGAATCGTGTCGACCATCTTCTGTTGGCTCTTCGCTCGTGGAAAACGAAGCTTCCCACGAAACGAGTAACCAAGAAAGTCAAAACTCTTGATCCGGCTGTCAACGATGTGCGTCTTCTCGGAGTGCAGCGTCAAACCGGCTTCACAGACGAAGCGTCGGACTTCCTCAAGGGCCAACTCCGCTTGTTCCTGACTACGACACAGGATCACAAAGTCGTCGGCGTAGCGAACCATTTCATAGCCCAGATCGGCCATTCGGTGGTCCAGCTCGTTGAGGTACAGATTGGATAACAGCGGGGAAAGCACAGCCCCTTGCGGAACGCCACTCTCAGGCGTCCACTCGCGAAGTTCCTCCAGGATCGATTGGTCCAAGAATCGCTTCACCAGATCCAATACCCGGCGATCCGAAATCTTCTCGCTGACCAACGCCAGCAAGCGGTCTTTCGGAATCGTGTCGAAGTAACCTTGCAGGTCAGCATCGACCACAAAGACATGACCGGTCTCCAGTAACCCTTCGACCACTCGCAGTGCATCATGACAGCTGCGGCCATGGCGGAAACCGAAGCTTCGTTCATGGAACTCGTTGTCGAAGATTGGTTCAATGACGTTGACAAGCGCCGTTTGCACGACGCGGTCTCGAACCGTTGGGATTCCCAAAGGCCGCGTTTGTTTGCTGCCCGGTTTGGGAATCTGCACCCGGCGTACCGCCCGAGGACGATAGGTGCCGGTTCGCAGCTGTTCATACAGTTGCTTGATCTCAGCAATTTCCTTTTCACTGAAATCCTCGGTGCTTTGCCGATCCACTCCCGCTGCTCCCTTCTTGCCGACAACCTTGCGGGCCGACACGAACAGGTTCAGCTCACGGTACACCTTGTCAATCAAGGCATGCCATTTACCTCCTCGCACTCCTACTGAGAGTGCGTTCAACATACGATCTGTCCATACGACACGATTCGCCCACGAAGAAATCTCAATTGCTGACTTCTTCTCAGGTTCTCCAGCACGGCTAGCCTTGGCCGACGGGGATTCCGCCGAAAACGGCACTGTCACCGGGATGTAGTCTTTCGATTTACGTTTCGTTGGCATGGTCTTCTCGTATCCACTTCCCTGCCTCCCTTCGCTCGCACCGGGTTTGGTTCCCGGTGGTCGACACTACTATGGATACTCTGACTTCTCGGCTGAGCTTCAGCGGTCTGCTGCTCGCCGAGATCTCCCTGCTTCTCTCGATTGAACTTCCGAACATTCCGTCTCCAACCACCGCATCGCGATTTCGCCACGCTCGATTTCTCACGTTACCGAGTTCATTCATCGTCGTGGCTGCTGCACCGACCGCCCGCACAGTCGTCGGGCTGACCTAGACCGGTCATCACTGGGCCGATTGCGTGCAGTCAAGGGTTCGCTCATTCCTAGGAGGCTCCCCGACAGGCTTGGCCGAATCGAGTTCACAATACAGTTACGGACTGTTCATTCGCTTTTGGTTGCTCTCCACCCTTTCTGTTGAAAACGCAGTTACCATCAGCTACGGGGCGGTAACGAGTTCCCCGGTCAGGACTTTCACCTGACAATTCAATCGCCTTTGCAGGCGCACTAAGCCGGCCTCGCTGGAGTCCGAGCATTGCAATCAGGACAACCGAGACCAGCATCAGCGAACTCGGTTCTGGAACCGCCGCAGCCTGGACAAGAATCGGTGTGACATTGATAAAAGATCCGCTCGCATCCATTTGAACCAGCGGACTGCTCCGAAGGATTGTTACTTCGTCGATGGACAGCGTGGTTTGCCCATTCAACGTCGGCCCCATCAGACCTGGCCCCGCTGTGTGGTCAAACCCGAGATTGTGTGCCATTTCGTGCGCAATCAATTCGGCTCCATAAATCGCGTGAGCAGCAACCGCCGAGTTGACTGCGAGCACCGAACCGGGGAACTCAGCGCATCCCGCGATGTTCGCTCCAGGAGCCCCGCACCAATTGATCGAATTAACGTAAAACAGATTCACTGCGGTTCCGAGATTTGGGGCTAAGTCCGTAAGCAAATTAAAATCGGCTTGTGAATCAATGTCGATGACGGACGAATTCTCAATCGTAACGATTGATCCAAAACGAATGTCGATTGGGGAGGCACCAAAAGAAGCCTGTGAAAAGATGGCATCCACTCCAGACTCCTGAGTCGTCACGACCGCGGCATTCGCAACCAGGGTCAGGGACGACATGCACGCAATCAGAAAAGCGAACAAGTTCACAAAGCGGCATTTGGTCACAAACATCTTCACCAAACCCCCAAAAAGAAAAGAACCAGACAACGAGGAAATGCAGTTTCCACAACTGCCTATGATTTGTCCAAGCATAGTCGAGAACCAAAGTGTATCTTCAACACTTTGTGCCTTTTGAGTCTTTACCTGCGAGGACGACGTCCCACGCAAGCTAAAAATCACTCAATCACACCCTCTCAATTCACATATATGCAATGCAAAGTCCAAAGTCGCTCCAATCCACCAACACGGACAAGCCAGACCAGTGGAATCCCGAAGCGGACCATTTGTGGAAGTCTGGAGAGAAACAAGCTGCAATTTCCTTGGTACTCAAGTCCATCAACGAGTCACAAGGGCCTCGACCACCACGGCATCCCGGGAT
>NZ_JBICHO010000014.1:0-7708 GCF_043100905.1 Rhodopirellula sp. JB055
AGGGACCCACCGGCGCGTTGCGATGGCACGCGGTCCCTCGCTGACGCGTCGGGTTATGAAAAACCAATGCCTCACGCAAAAGCGCAACTTCAAAACTCACGCGTCGGGTTATGAAAGCACGGCGACCTTCAACCTCATTGACGCTGCCCAGGTCACTACCTGCCAACCTACGGCCAGCTCGGCTTGCGTTTCTCAAGGAACGCGGAAACACCTTCGGCAGCGGATTCCGTCGTGCATGCCGATGCACTGTCCGCAGCCGCAGCGGAGATTTGAGTCAGCAAGGCTTCGCCGACGCTTTCGTTGAGCAATCGCTTGGACGCCTGCACCGCTTCGGCCGGCCCTACGCTGCAGCGAGCCGCCCACTCGCTGGCCGCCACCCAAACCTGATCCGACGCCACCGGGGATTGGCACAGCAAGTTCAATCGCAAGGCTTCCTCCGAATCGATTGTCTCGCCCGCCAAAGTCAGCCTGGCCGCGGCTGCCCCGCCAATTCGAAATGAAAGCAACGCGGTGGTCACGCCGCCGACCAAACCACGGCGAGCCGCGTCAGCGGCAAAGGTGGCTCGCTTGCTAGCCACACATAAATCCGACGCCAACATCAGTGCGAACCCAGCTCCAATCGCTGCCCCGTCCACCGCGGCGATGATCGGCTTGGGGAATCGCAGCATTTTCTCGCAGGTTTCCGAGACCGCTCGCCAGTACTCGAACCATTGCTGCATCCGTTCCGATTCCGGCAAATCCGCGATCTGCTGGAACACTTGCAGGTCGACTCCCGAGCAAAAATGATCGCCTCGCGAAGACAACACGACCGCCCGAACACGTTTTTCTTGGTGCACATCGCCGAGGGCTTCGTTGAGATCAAACAACAATCCTGGGCTGAGAGCACCATGCTTTTCCGGCCGATCAATCAACACGGTCGCCACATGGTCGTGAATTCGAACATCCAGATGTTGCATGGGAGAAACCTGTTGAGAGCGTCGGCGGGGAAACATCGCGTCGCGGATCTTCAATCCAGCAGCGACAACTGTTCGGGTGATTGTGGAGGGCGGGGCAGGGTGAAGTCCACACCCGGCATCGCACTGGTCAATTTAGCAAGCAACAACTCGGCAAACCGCGGTGCCAAGCGATCATCGGGCGTGTGCGTGAACACGATCGGTCGCAACCCCGCGTTCAACCAACCGACCACGACCGGCACCCATTGGTCCAAGAACGTTTCGGCAAGCTCCACTCGATTCCGCCCAACCATTCGCAACATCGGCCGCTGAGCCGTGACCGTCTGCCGAACCGGCATTCGCGGTTTCCGCACCTGCGACTTTTCTTCAATAGGATCATCCGGCGGTGACTGAAACAGCGGCCGACTGTCGAAGGAGACTTTGTCGATCCGCAGGTCCCGCAGAAGATCATTCACGCGAGCCTCGTTGTCTGCTGAATCAAACCAATCGTGATGCCGTAACTCGACCGCCCAAGGCAATTCACGCGGCAAACGGCGAAGAAACCGTGCCAGCACCGGCAATCGATCGGGACCAAAGCTCGGCCCGAGCTGCAAAAACGTCGGCCCCAAACGATCCGCCTTGGCAATCACGCGCAGTCGAGCCAGAAACTCTCGCACCTCGTCATCACAGTGCTGCAGCATGCAGTCATGCGAAATTCGCTTGGGAAATTTGAAGCAGAACTCGAAACCATCAGCCGCTTGTTCGGCCCACCCGGCAAAAGTCGGCTCGCCGGGGACAGCATAGAACGTGCTGTTTCCCTCCACCGTGTTGAACGTTCGGGTGTACCAAGCAAGCCAGTCTTTTCGCGGAGTCTTGGAGGGATAGACCACACCCGCCCAACCATCGCAGGACCAGACCGGTGCCCCCACTGAAAGCGGCCAATTCGGAGAAGAAAACGATTCGCGAGGCTGAGTCACACGGCCACGAAAAGGAAGAAAGGTAAAAAAGGAGGAGAGCGTGTGAGGACAGCAACGATCGCTCGACGACACGGCCTGCATTCCTCGCCAAATCATTCTGCCACAACGAAGAAAACTGGGGAACATTCCCCACCCGGACGAAAAGAGATCCATTCGAAGTCCCGTGATTCGCGAAACTTTGTCATCGCACCGGGACCGGGAATCCTTGCAAGCGCCCAGGAATGCCAACAGAATGCGTTTCAATCGCAATTCGGCCTTGACAGAATCGACTTAGCCGCCATACTTCGCCGCTTGCAAAAATCTCGGCCCAAGTTGCGTGCCGCGACACATCACCGTTCAATTGCATTGTTTTCATGCCAACCATCAATCAACTCGTCCGTAAAAACCGGAAGCAGAAAAAGAGCCAGAGCAAGTCGCCGGTTCTCGAGAAATGCCCTCAAAAACAGGGTGTTTGCCTGCAAGTCCGGACCATGACCCCCAAGAAGCCAAACTCGGCTTTGCGGAAGATCACCCGGGTTCGATTGAGCAATGGCAAAGAAGTCACCGTTTACATCCCCGGCGAAGGCCACAACCTGCAAGAGCACTCCATCGTGCTCGTTCGCGGTGGCCGAGTCCGCGACTTGCCCGGTGTCCGCTACCAAGTTGTCCGCGGCTCACGCGACGCACTCGGTGTCGATGGCCGGAAACAATCCCGCAGCCGTTACGGAGCCAAGAAGTAAAGCTCCGGCTTCACTTCCCTGGCAACCGCTGCCTCCAACCCATTCACCTCCCTTCGTAGCTCGATCAGACATTCATGGGACGCATCACTTCCAGCCGCTCGCAACTCATCGGCGACCCGCGGCACCACTCGTTGCTGGCTAGCAAATTCATCAACTGCTTGATGCTGGACGGAAAGAAGACCACCGCTCAGCGAGTCTTCTACGATGCCCTCGAAGAAATCGGCAAACGCCACGAAGGGGAAGAAACCCCCATCGAAGTCTTCGAAGCTGCCTTGGAAAACATCAAGCCGTACATCGAAGTTCGCAGCAAGCGAGTCGGCGGTGCGAGCTACCAAGTTCCAATGCAAGTCAACAAGGCTCGCCAACAAAGCCTCGCGATTCGCTGGGTTCTGGCTGCCGTTCGCGACAAGAAAGGCCGCCCAATGGCCCTGAAACTGGCCGACGAACTGCTGGCTGGCTTCAAGAAGGAAGGCGCCGCCTACACCAAACGCGAAAACACGCACCGCATGGCTGACGCCAACAAGGCATTTGCTCACTTCGCATGGTGATCTGCCGCCAACGCCTGAATTGATCTTCAGCCGCTACGCGCAACGCCCTCTAACGTTCACAATTGGTCGCGATTCGGTTCTGCCGGATCGCGATTTTTCTTTGCGCCCCGCCCCAAACCGCTTCCCAACGCACCAACTCGCCATGGCCGCCGACATATCCAAGATTCGCAACATCGGGATCATCGCCCACATCGACGCTGGCAAAACCACCGTCACCGAGCGAATGCTCTACCTCAGCGGCGCGAAACACCGGGTTGGACGAGTCGACCACGGCACCACCGACACCGACGATGACCCCGAAGAACAAGAACGCGGCATCACGATCTTCAGCGCCTGCGTGAAGTACGCCTGGGGCGACTACAACATCAACCTCCTGGACACCCCCGGCCACGTCGACTTCACCGCAGAAGTCGAACGCTGCCTCCGAGTCCTCGACGGGGCTGTCGTGGTCTTCTCCGCCCGAGAAGGCGTCGAGGCCCAAAGCGAAACCGTGTGGCGACAAGCCGATCGCTACGAAGTCCCCCGTATCGTGTTCATCAACAAGATGGATCGCGAAGGTGCAAGCTTCGAAACCGTCTTCAACGACATCGCGCCTCGCCTGGGCGGCCGCCCTGTCGCAGTCGAACTGCCCGTCGGCGAAGGCCCAGCCCACGTCGACAACCCTTTTCGCGGCGTCATCGACCTGGTCGACATGAAGCTCCTGCAGTTCGACCCGGAAACCGAAGGCAAACAAGTCACAGAAACCGACCTGCCGGAAGAACTTGCCGACGACGCGGCGATTTGGCGAGAGCAAATGCTGGAGGCGGTTTACGAAGTCAGCGAAGAGGCAATGACTCTCGCGATGGAAGAAAAGGAAATCCCTCGCGAAGTCATCCTGGCCGCCCTCCGAAAAGGATGCCTGGAACGAACCATCCAACCGGTCTTCTGCGGCTCCGCCCTCCACGGAATCGGCGTCCAACCCCTGATGACCGGCGTCGGCAACTTCCTCCCCAGTCCACTGGACCGTCCACCCGTCCAAGGCCACGACCCCAAAAAGCCTGACAAAACACTCTCACGAAACCCGGACCCCAAAGAACCCTTCTGCGGACTCGTTTTTAAGATTCTGCCCGCCAAAACCGGCGACAACTACTGGATCCGAATCTACAGCGGTGAACTGAAACAAAACTCGCGCGTGCAGTGCCCCAACCGCGACAAAAAGGAAAACATCGCCCAAATTTGGCAAATCCACGCCTCCAAAAAAGAGCGAGACGGGCAAGTTGACTCCGTTGGCGCCGGCGACATCTGCTGCGTGATCGGCCCTCGATTCGCAATCACCGGCGACACCGTTTGCGACACCAAAGAAACGATCGAACTGCCCAGCATCAAATTCGCCGAAACAGTGCTGTCCATGGCGATCGAACCTGAGAGCACCGCCGACCGAAAGAAACTCGAAGAAACACTCGACATGCTACGGCGGCAAGACCCAACCTTCCGAGCCGTCGACAACGAAGAGATCGGTCAAACCATCATCAGCGGGATGGGCGAACTGCACCTCGAGGTCATCCAACACCGACTGACGCGTGACTTCGGGCTGAACGTGAAGTTCTACAAACCTCGCGTGAACTACCGCGAGACGATTGGCGGCGAAGCCGAACTCGTCGGCCAGTGCAACCGCGTGGTTGGCTCAACGCAAATGTTCGCGAGACTGAAAGTGAAGATCAGCCCTACAGAGAAACCCTCCGATCCCGTGGTCGTTTTCGACCGGCTCCCACCTGACATCGGCCTCCCCAACGCAATCCGCAGCGCAGCAATCGAAGAACTCCGCGACCGCGCCGAAGGCGGCGGGATGATCGCCGGCTTCCCACTCTCCGGAGTTCGAATCGACGTCCTGGACGCTGAAATGGCGGAAGAAGGCAGCGACGAAGTGGCCTTTCGAATCGCCGCCGGCGACGCCTTCGAAAGCGGACTGCAAGCCGCTGGCCCCGTGCTACTGGAACCAGTCATGCGAGTCGAGGTCACGACACCAGAAGACTACATGGGCGAAATCGTCGGCGACCTGCAACAACGACGCGCGATCATCGCGTCCACCGAAAGCCGCGGAGCAATGACTGTGATCACTGCACACGCACCACTGAAAGAGATGTTCGGCTACTCCGGAGCCGTGCGAAGCCTCAGCCAAGGCCGAGCTGGAAGCAGCATGGAACCCTACGGCTACCAAGCCGCTCCCAAGGAAGACGCCGACAGCTTTCAGTACTGAGCCCTGCTCAACAACAACGGCACACAGCCACTACGAAGCCTGGACCTGCGTCGGGGCGATCACCATTGCATCGTCCGCGTCTCCCGACCACGCCGGCAACTCCAACTGCGTGGCTTTCCAACCGGGGTGAACCACCTTCCCCAGAGACGCGCCGCTGGACTCGCCCACCCAGCGCAATCGAGCTGAAGAAACGCTCGCATCGACCGGAATCGACTGGCCCTCCGAGGCGTCCACCAACGGCTCGATTGCCAACAAACGCGCCAACGTCTGACGACACTGCTTCAAGCAGGGCCGCGACGCAGCACCAACCTGGTCATCGGTGTACTGATCCAGGTTCTCTTGGATCAAATCCACCAAACGGGCATCGCGCTGAAGCGCCGCCAGCAGCGTGACCGCATCACTCTGCTGCAACTTCACCTCGACCGACTCCGGCGTCTTCTGCTCCGCAACCGGAGGCAACGCCGACGCGGAATCCGGCAACGGCAACTCGACGCCATCGAGCGCCAACGCGACGCGTTCCGCCACCTGAGGATCAAACATTGCCTTCCAAAACGCTCTCAGCGCCAAACCCAAACGCATCCCGATGTCACCTCAAGAACCAACACAAGCAGAACCAGCGACCAAACCAACGACCGCCAAGCCCAAAGAAATCAAACCAACAACCACTACGAAGCCGAGGAAGCAACCGGCCCCGCCCCCTTCTTTCCAGGCGACAAACACTTACCGATCTGCCGCACCGCCTGGCGCAAACGATGCTCGTTTTCAACCAACGACATCCGTAAATAACCTTCGCCGGCAGCACCAAACCCGCTCCCTGGGCTCACAGCAACATTGCCCTCTTCCAGCAATTTCATTGCGAAATCCATCGTGCTCATCTGGCTCTTCCAAGGCTCCGGCACCTCAGCCCAAACGAACATCCCAGCCTTCGGTGGATTGACACTCCACCCCAAACGACGCAGACCACTCACAAGCACGTCTCGTCGCCCCTGATAAACCTCCGACTGCTGCAGAACAGTCGCCTCAGTCTCGCGAAGAGCAACAATCGCGGCGATTTGAATCGCCTGGAACATGCCGTAATCGTAGTAGCCCTTGATCGTCCCCAGCCCACGGACCATATCCGCGTTGCCAGCACAGAACCCAACACGCCAACCAGCCATGTTGTAGCCCTTACTCATCGTCGTGAACTCAACGCCAACATCCTTCGCCCCGGGAGCCGACAAAAAACTCGGCGGCACATAACCATCAAAGGCAACATCGGCGTAAGCAAAGTCGTGAATGACCATCAGGCCATACTTTTTCGCGAGCCGAACCACCTCCACAAAGAAGTCAGCCTCGATGACAGCCGACGAAGGATTGTGCGGATAATTGACAATCAAAACCTTCGGCCGAGGCGTCAAATTCTCACAGGTGTAAGCCACATTGCTGAGGAACTTATCCGGATCCGCGACATCGAGCGCCACCACATTGCCGGACGCCAAGATCACACCGTACATGTGAACCGGAAAATACGGCGAAGGAATGATCGCCGTGTCACCAGGCCCCATCAGAGCCAAACACATGTGCGAGAAACCTTCCTTGCTGCCCAAACAAGCAATGATCTCGCCTTCTGGATCCAAACGCACGCCGTACTTGCGGTGATACTTGCTCGCCACCTCGCGACGCAAATTCGTGATCCCATTGGATTTGCTGTAACCATGGTTCCCGACATCGGACGCAGCGTCCGCGAGTTTCTGAATCACAACGGGATCAGGCGGATCCGAGGGATTGCCCATCCCCAGGTCGATCACATCATCTCCGGCGCAACGCTTCTGGTAAAGCAAATTGTTGATGCGACCAAACATGTACGGAGGCAAACGGTCGACCCGCGAGGCCATCTTCACTTCGAACTCCGCTGGCGATGGATCCGTGGTGGGCGAATCAATCGCTGGTGCGTCGATATTGGGCGTGTCGGGATTGAAGGTGTCACTCATATTGACGCCGAGAAGGAAATTGCCTGGAAAAATACGAAACCTGCCAACCACTCTCCGGCCGGCGACGCTGGCATTCTCTCACGCACCCGCCACATTCGTGTAGGGGGAATCAAATTTTTGCTCCGAAAATTCAACCCCACCGCAACCGAACAAGCCATTCAACTGCACTGAAAACGCCAACCAACACGACACCCAATCCCATCCACCAGTTCGCCCCCGATGCTGGCCAACGCCCAAACCAAGCCACGCGAAACGCCACCACCAACAACAACAAAACGAACAAACCAAGCAGCACCCCGGAAAGACATGCCTGTGCCGCCGCAACC
>NZ_JBICHO010000015.1:0-4615 GCF_043100905.1 Rhodopirellula sp. JB055
AATCTACCTCCGTCTTGTTTCAACCACTCGATCTTGGCGGGCTGACGTTGCCCAACCGAGTCGTGATGGCGCCACTTACGCGGGCTCGCGCCGGAGTGGAACGCATGGCCAATGAAATGATGGCTGAGTACTACGCCCAGCGCGCGTCCGCTGGTTTGATCATTAGCGAAGCCACGGTGGTGTCAGAGCAAGGCATTGGTTGGCCTCAATCGCCAGGCATCTACAGCGACGAAATGGCGGAACGTTGGAAGATCGTGGTGGATTCGGTGCACGATGCCGGTGGCCGAATTTTCTTGCAGTTGTGGCACACGGGGCGTGCATCGCACAGCGATTTCCACCATGGTGAACTGCCGGTGGCACCTTCGGCGATCGCGATCGAAGGCGACGGGGTGCACACGCCCTCGGGCAAGAAACCGCATGAGGTGCCGCGTGCTCTTGAGACCAGCGAACTGCCCGGCATTGTGGAAGATTATCGCAAGGCGGCGGAACGTGCGAAGTCGGCAGGCTTTGATGGCGTGGAAGTGCACTCCGCCAACGGCTATTTGTTGGACGAATTCTTGCAGTCCAAATCCAATCACCGGGAAGATCAATACGGTGGTAGCATCGAGAATCGTTACCGACTGTTGGGCGAGGTTGTCGACGCCGTCACCAGCGTTTGGTCCAACGATCGCGTTGGTGTTCGCTTGGCTCCCAACGGTTCGTTCAACGACATGGGGTCGCCTGACTACTTCGAACAATTCACTTACGTGGCTGGGCAGCTCGACTCATATGGACTGGCTTACCTGCACGTGATGGATGGAACTGGGTTTGGGTTCCACAAGCTTGGGCCGGCGATGACGCTCGCCGATTTTCGCAAGGTTTACAGCGGGATCTTGATGGGAAACGTGGGCTACACTCGCGAGTCTGCTGAAGAGGCCCTTGAGAACGGTTCCGCGGATCTGATCGCGTTCGGACGACCTTTCATCAGCAACCCTGATCTCGTGCAACGGTTCGAAAACGGATGGCCTTTGGCGAAGATGGCCAGCATGTCCGTGTGGTATTCGCACGGTGCGGAAGGCTACATCGATTTTCCTACGTACGCTGAGAAGTCCGCGAAACAAGAACCTTGCAACACGGAATGAGTTGCATCGGACATTTCTCGAGCTTGTTATGCACTGGACACGGGGATCGGTTGCCGAGCCTACTTCGTGTCCGTCGAGAACAATCCCTGAATGTCTTCGAGGATTAAGTACAAGCATGGAACCAGCAAGAGAATGATTCCGGTTGCGAACAGGATTCCAAAACCCAATGAGATTGCCATGGGGATGATGTACTGAGCCTGAAGGGAGTCCTCAAAAATCAGCGGCATCAATCCTCCGAACGTGGTCAAGGTGGTCAGCATGATCGGCCGGAATCGACGCAGCCCGGCTTGTGAGATTGCATCAAAAGCCGATCGGCCGGTTCGGTGTCGGTTGGCAAAGTCGATCATGATCAGGGAGTCATTGATGACGACGCCGGACAAGGCGATCACACCCATCAAGCTGACCAACGAGAGATCGTAGCCCAGCATGATGTGTCCGATGATTGCTCCCACCACGCCAAACGGAATCGCGACCAACACGATCAGTGGTTGCACGTAACCACGGAACGCAATCGCGAGCAGCGAGTAGATCACCGCGAGGGCCAGTCCGAACGAGCCCCAAAGCGAGCCAGTGGCACGTCTCATCTCGGCGTCACTGCCCTCGAAGCTCCAGGTGATTCCAGGGAAGTCTTCTCGGAGTTTTGGAAGTTCTGCGTTCCGCAGGGCTTCGATGACTTGGGTGACAGCACGTTTGGGTTCGACATCCATCGAGACATTGATCGAGCGACGTCCATCGCGGCGATTGATGGATCGGAACGCGAGTGTCTCTTCGACATCGGCGACGTCGAGCAAGGGGACTTCGGTGCCGTTGGGCGTGCGGATGATCAGGTCTTCGAGGTGATGAACATCTTCTCGCTGTTCTTCAGGAAGTTTGACACGAACTTCGGTTTCGTTGGTTCCACGGATCAACCGCAGGGCCAAGGATCCGAAGAAAGCACCACGCAGCTGTTCGCCGAGTTCTTCATCGGTCAGCCCGAGAGAGCGTCCTTCGGGGCGCAAGCGAAAATCGTATTGGGTTTTGCCTTTGTTGTAGTTGTCACTGACATCCTTGGCGTTGGCATACAGTTCGACCCGCTCGACGAACGCCGTGGCAGCCTTCTCTAGCACTTCGATGTCGCTGTGGCTGAGGTCGATGCTGATGTCACGGCGGTGACCACCGGGCCCGCTTTCCGCTTCGAAGGTGACTTGGTTCACGCCGGGCAGGTCGCCGATGTGCTCTCGCCATAATTCAATGACTTGGTTGGCTGTCATGTCACGCTGGTCCGGTGGTTTCAGCACAATTTCCACGTCGATGAAACTTTGTCCGCGGACATTGGTTTTGATGCCTTCGGCAACCTCGTAGAGATTGTGTTCGTCGAACATTTTGATGCTGGCTTGGGTCACCGTGTCAGCGATTTTCGCGGCTTGGGCCTGAGTCGTGCCAACAGGCATTCGCACGCCAGCTTCGATTTCATCGGCTGACACTTCGGGCATCAAAATCAAACCCATGTGCGCGCTGGTCGCATAGCCGCCGATGACGACGAACAATGCCAAGGCCAATGAAGCGGTGATGTAGCGATGGCGTAGGCTGACCATCAGGATGGGGCGATAGAAGAATTCGACCACTCGGTTGAACCATTGGCTGAACGCTTGTTGGGCGTGATGCAATCGCCCGCCGATGCCGTTGCGTTCGCGGCCCGCGTCGCGTGCGTGGGCCAAGTGAGCTGGAAGAATGAACAGCGATTCAACCAGTGAAAGCGACAGGACGATGATCACGACGACTGGCAAAGGCCCCCAGAACTTCCCTGTCTCGCCCGGGATGAACAACAGCGGCACAAACGCCACGATGTTGGTCAAAATGCTGAACGTGACTGGACCGGAAACCTCTTGGGTCCCTTGGACGGCGGCGGTTTCGTGGTCCTTGAGAGCTTGTCGTTTTTCGTAAACGTTTTCTCCAACGACCACCGCGTCGTCGACAACGATGCCGAGGACGACGAGGAATACGAACAGAGAAATCATGTTGATGCTGACGCCGACCGCCGGCAACAAAAGCACACCGCCAATGAACGAAACCGCCATCCCGGTCATCACCCAGAATGCTAAGCGGAATTCCAGGAACAGCGACAGAATCACGAGCACGATCACGACGGCCATCGCCGCGTTCTCTGCGACCAGCATCAATCGGCGGCGAAACTCTTCGGCGTTGTTGCTGTCGATTCGCCACTTCACGCCGGGTGGAAGCACGGATTCGAATTCCGCCATCGTTTCATGGACCGCTTCTGCCACATCGATGGGAGACTGGGATCCAACTCGAAAGATGTCGAGTTCAACGGAGGGCGTTTGGCTGAACTGAGAGTGGAAGCCAACCTCCTCGAACCCGTCCCGAATCGAGGCAATGTCACCGAGCGTGACCATCGGGCCATCGCGTCCGGAAACGATTTCAATCCCGGCGAATTCTTCTGCCCATTGCTTGCGAGCCTTGACGCGGAGCAAGATTTCGCCCGCGGTGGTTTGCACGGATCCCGCCGCCACGTCTTGGCTGGATTCGCGAATGATTTGCGCCACGTCGGGAAGCGTCAGCCCGTACTCACGCAGTCGTTGTCGTGGGATTTCGACGTGCGTGACATAGGCCGGCACGCGGCGCAGTTCGACTTGGGTGATCTGTTCTTTGGATTGCAATTGATCGCGAAGTTGTTCTGCCAGTTTTCGCAGTGCCCAGATGTCGATGGGGCCATAGAGCGCAACCTGCATCACTTCTTGCTGGCGTGATTGCAGCCGGACCTCGGGTTGTTCGATTTGGTCTGGGAAGGTGCGAATCCGGTTGACCGCTTGGTCGACGTCTTGGAGAACCTTCATGCGGTTCTCACCAGCGACCAATTCGATCAGGACTTCACCGCGGCCCTCACGAGCTTCGCTGGTGATTTCTCGAATGCCTTCGACGCCACGGACAGCTTCTTCGATCGGGCGAAGGATGCCCTGCTCGACTTCCTCGGGGGCCGCTCCTGGATAGCCAACGGTCACTTCCACGATGTCAAGTTGGAATTGCGGGAAGACCTCTTTTTGAATCGCGAACGCTGACCAGATGCCACCGCCTAGCAGCAACAGCATCAGCAGGTTGGCAGCAATGGAGTTGCGAGCCATCCACGCGATTGGGCCACCCTCAGGCACCAATTTCGACAACGAGGTCACTCGGTGGTCTCCTCGGTTTCGTCGGAATCAACCGCTTCGTCCGAGTCCTCTGGGACCTCGGTTTCGTCGTCCGTGATCTTCCGCAGGCCGACTCCATTGGCCACGGTCGCCAGGGTCGTGGTCACAATCTCTTCTCCCGCTTCGATGCCTTCGCGAATGTAGGCGTACTTGGCGTCACGAAAGACAATTTGAATCTCGCGAATTTCGAGTTGGTCGTCTTTCATGACCCACACGGTGTCCTGATTGCGAACGTAATCGCGTGGCAATCGAATGACGTCCTCGATCTTGCGACCTTCGATTTCGGTTTCGATCAACGTGTCGAGAATC
>NZ_JBICHO010000016.1:0-4320 GCF_043100905.1 Rhodopirellula sp. JB055
GGCACTCGCCCGCGTTTACACCAAAACGGGCCAGCATGAGGAAGCGATCGAGCACGGCAAGAAAGCGTGTGAGTTGGAACCCGACGACGCGTTCAACTTCACCGCCATGAGCGTCACGTACCAACGGGCTTGGGCGGGAACGCAGAACCAGGCCTACATCGCGGCCGCAGAAGACGCGATGGCGAGAGCCCAACAGCTCAACGCGATGTAGATCGCGTAGCCGGATTCGTCACTTTGGTAGCCGGATTCGCCAAGAATTCGGTCGTGACGAACCGCGACGCGTCAGGATTTGATTTGACGCAGAGAGACGCCAGGACGCAGAGACGCATGAGATCGCTCGAGAGAGGACGCGTTTCGACGGATTGGATCGCCCGGGACATCGCAAGAATGTTATCAACAACGGCGGACCCTCCGCGCCTCTGTGTCTCCCCGCCTTTGCGTCAAAGTTGTTCTCTGCCGCGTTCAGCGTTTCGGTGATCTGACGCCAGTGACGCACCTGCGAGTTTGCGTTGCCGTGGCTCAACCGATACAAGCGGCGTAAGCTGACCGGGAGTGTTGCGACTGCGCGGGATTCCAATCATCGCTGCGTGCATGCTCGCTCGCTGGAGCAACAAATTCACAGACGAACCTGTTGAATTTGATTGCTTCCGATTTTTGCCGAGCGTTTGAGCCGTGTCTCCATCGTTGTTTTTCGCCGCGATTTTTTGTGGAGGCTGTTTCCTTTTGTTCGTCGGTTGCGCTGATGCGATCGAAGAATGGGAATGGAAACGGCTGACGCGAAAACGGCTTCCCAAGCTTCGCAGCGGGAAAGCGTTTGAGGCAGCGATCGCAAAGTCGGTTGATCCGCCCGCCGAGTCGCCCAAGGCGGATGTGCCGAAGCACCCGAATCGGTGGAAGGGTTGGCGATCGGTGATGGTGCAGTCGATCAAGGACGAGTCGCCGGATTGTCGCTCGTTTGTGTTCGTGCCTCGTGACGGAGAACCATTTCCACCGTTCTTGGGCGGGCAATATCTGACGGTGCGATTGAATGATCCCGCGACTGGCAAGCATGTTTCGCGGTGCTACAGCCTTTCCAGTGGCCCCGACGAACCGCATTACCGAATCACGGTGAAACGAGTGCCCGGTGGCACGATGAGTAACCTGTTGCACGACACCATTGGTGTGGGCGATCAGATCGAGATCCAGCCACCAAAGGGCAAATTTCACTATTCCGTCGACGAGAGTCAGGTTCGCGATCCGCAGCCGTTGAATTTGATCGCGGCCGGCATCGGAATCACACCGATGTTGTCGATGATGTTTCAAAGTCTGAACGAGCGATCTGATCGCGAAGTCAACTTGTTCTATCAAGTTCGCAATGCGATCGACGCACCGTTCCTAACGCCGATTCGCGAGATCGCGAGAATGTTGGAGGAGACGACTGGGGTGCGCGTGCATCTGTGGTTCAGCCAACCTGAGGACGACGACCTGCAACCCGGTGATACGGTGGGGCGATTGTCAGCGGAACAAATTGTGGATCGACTCGGACATCATCGAGGCGAGTATTTGATTTGCGGTCCCGATGTGTTCATGAACGCGATCGCGGATGGGTTGGTCGAATGCGGTGCAGCAGCCGACCGAGTGATGTTCGAATCGTTCGGAGGCAAATCCAAGTCGGCGGGAGCCTTGGCCGTTCCGGCTTGCGATCCTTGTGCCGATGACGCGGGGACGGATGCGTCCGAATCAGACGATTCGGTTGGCTGGAGCGTCACGTTTCAAAACAGCAAGAAGTCGGCCTCGTTTGAGGCTGGGATGGACGGTCTGCTGGACGTGGCGGAATCGTTGGACGTGGAGGTTGATTCCGGATGTCGTTCAGGTGATTGCGGTGCGTGCGTTTGTCGTTTGGTTTCGGGGCAGGTGAAATACGCCGAGTCACCGGAATGCGATGTGGAAGACGACGAAGTGGTGTTGTGCGTCGCCAAACCAGTCAGCGAAGTCGTCATCGACGCTTGAGCTTGCCCCGTAGGCCAGGTTCCACCTGGCGATCCAGCCGATGCTTTGGCAAAAGCGAGGCGATCAATTTGGGTGGGGCGCGAGGGCGTTGTGGTTTGGCGTTTCACCATGCCAGGTGGGACCTGGCCTACGCGGTACTTTTGCTGAGCAGCCAATCGGCGAGTCGTGGCGAGACGGCGTTGATGGCCATCAGGACGCGGACTTTGGGCGGCATCACGATTTCGATTTTGCGATCTTGGATGCATCGAAGCACGGCCGCAGCAACTTGCTCAGGTGGCAATCCCTTCAGTTTGGCGCCACCGCCAGGTTGGGCCGCGGTCGCGGGCACGCCGGCCTTTTTGTCGGTTTGGTAGCGGTCGATCGGTTTATCATCGTCGCGGCGGATGGGGCCAGGGCAAACCACGCCGACATGGATTCCGTCCGCTTCCAATTCCATTCGAAGCTGACGCGAAAAACCGACCAAGGCATGTTTCGCGATGACGTAGCCACCGAGATATCGCGGGGCGACTCGGGACGCGAGTGAACCGAGATTGACGATCGCGCCGCGTGACTTTTTCAGTTCTTCGTAAGCGGCGCGGCTGCAGGTCCACGCGGAGACCACATTGTCGCGAAACAGCGATTCCAGTTCGGCTGGGTCACTGTTGATCAGCAGCCCACGGTCGCTGCGTCCGACGACATTGACCAACGCGTCGAGCGAACCAAAGCGGTCGATGTGTTGCTCAACCAGGGTTCGCATCGATTCGCGATCGCAGGCGTCTCCCGCGAACACATGGACGGATTCAGCCGCGTGTTCTTTCGACAGCGATTCGGCGGCGTCGTGAAGTCGGTCCGGGTTTCGGCCCAGCAACGTGACTCGATAGCCGGCGCGGAGCAGTTGGCGACAGACGTGCAGGCCCAAGCCAGCGGAAGCTCCCGTGACGATTGCGGAAGGAGCCTTTGGTTGCTGGGTCACACCCATTCTTGTGTGGTGGGTTTGATCACGATTTCGGGGACACAAGCACGTGGCGGCAGTTGGCAGATCGACAGCACAACCGAAGCGATGTCCTCGGGTTGCAGGATCGATTCTTTGTGCTCTTGGCTGACCGGAACCGGCCGGTTGTCCAGGATGGGCGTGTTGACTTCGCCGGGGTAAACGTTGGTGATTCGAACGCCTTCGTGACGGACTTCGTTGGCAACTGCGGTGCCCATCGCGGTCATCGCGAATTTACTGGCGCAGTAGACGATTCCGCCCAGCGTGATCGCTCGTTTGCCGGCGACAGATGAGATGTTGATGATCAGTCCATCGTGCCGGTCTCGCATGGCCCCGATGACTTGGTGGATGCAGCGGTAGGCACCGGTCGCGTTGATCCGGAGGACTCGGTCCCATTCGTCCGGATCCATTTCTGCCATGGTTCGTTTGGCGATGTTGATGCCAGCGCTGTTGACCAAGATGTCCACGTCGCCGTCGCTTTCGCGGATGTCTTTGAAAAATGTTTCGATGCTGTCGTTGTCAGCGACATCGATTGTGTGCGTGCGGACGGGGTGGGGCGAGTCGATCGAATCGGCGAGCTCTTGGAGGGGAGCCTCCCGGCGTCCGCCGATTGTGACTTTGGCGCCTGCCATGGCCAATTCGCGAGCGATTCCTGCCCCGATTCCGGTGCCTCCGCCGGTGATGGCAACGACTTTGTCTTTCAGGTTCATGGTGGATCGCAAGTGTGGGGGGATGGTTCAGTGGGGAGAAGCTCGATTTTCGAATTGCGGCTGGCATTTCGCAATCCCCCCTTGGCGAGACGGTTATAGTGACGAAGTTGACTGCCCCAATCCCACTTTCGTTTCTACACAGGAAAATCGATGACACGTTTTTTTCTTCTTTCGCTTGCCCTGGGTTGTTTGATGACCGCTTCTCAACCTGTTTCTGCCGCTGATTCCACCGCGGATCACGCATGCGTGTTGGCTCATGAAGCCGAAACGATTGAAGGCAAGGAAGTGGATTTGCACGATTACGAGGGCAAGGTTGTCCTGATCGTCAATGTCGCCAGCAAGTGTGGCTACACCAAACAGTACGCTGGATTGCAATCGTTGTACGAAGCTCACAAGGACGACGGGTTGGTCATTCTTGGATTCCCATGCAATCAGTTTGGTGGCCAGGAGCCAGGGACGAACGCAGATATCTTGGAATTCTGCAGCGCAAGGTACAACGTCACGTTCCCGATGATGAGCACGGTCGACGTCAACGGCGATGACGCGTCGCCGTTGTACAAGCAATTGACCAGCATTGAATCCAAGCCGGCAGGCAAAGGGCCGATCAGTTGGAACTTTGAAAAGTTCTTGATCGGACGAGATGGCCAAGTG
>NZ_JBICHO010000017.1:0-23318 GCF_043100905.1 Rhodopirellula sp. JB055
TTCCGATCTTCTGTAAACGTTAACAGTCACTCCGCTCTTACCCGGATCCAAAACAACTTTTTCACCCGGCTTGAGGTCTTTGTTTTCTATGTAATAAACCGGTGGCGGCAGCTCCTGCACAATTTCTTTCCGGATCACACACTTTTCATCCTTATCCTCTCTGTTACCTGCTATTGCCACTGTCACAACGCTTCCCTCTCTTACTGCAAAAACAGTCAGTGGGTTATCAAACGGATTTGTAAACCTGAGGTCCACTGCGCTTCCGCCCACCCACGAGTCCAGTCCGATTTCGATATAATCAACAGGAAGTTCATGCTGGAACCTGACTATGCGATCCTTCGGCAGGCCTGCCGTAATGAGAGCTGCATATAGTGTTGATGCTACCTGATCATAACCATCATCTTCAGAATCGACATCACTTATACCAAGGCATTCAGAAAATGAAAACTCATAAAGGGTGCCATCCTCTCCGGCTTCTGGGATCATTATCCCGTTGATTGAATCTACCGCGTGCTGTATACTGTCATTCGATCTGCCATCTTTTATGCTGGTAGAGTATTGCCCAAGCACCAGCTGTATTTCTACGTTCCATCCCGATGGCAACTCGTTCAAGTTCATCGCTTCGCTTTGCCCCGGCACATCGTTTGGCAAATCCAAAGAATTCGTCGCGGGTGGCTGCGGGTTGGCAGGCACCGGAATGGACTCCGGCGCAGGCGGCGGTTGAGGCAGATCGTATCCCGAACCATTGAAGATCGACTGGCCCGATTGCCAACCGGAACCGGATTGCGCGTGCACACCGGATGTGAGCATCCACCAACAGGCGATCACGGACAGGACGCATTTGATAAATCGAAATAAATGCATGGTTAAGCAATGCATGAAAATGGACACCACAGCAATGAAACGCATCGCTCCAATACGAGCGATGCCGTGTGATTGCATCGCAACCGACGGAGGGCCGAAGTGCCCAGGGTTGCAGCAACCAGAACAGATGTACAGAAACGATCGCTCTCAAGCAAAGTGAGAATCATGAGCCGAGTGCAGATTGAAGGTTGTCAGCGGACTTTCTTCCCCTTCGGTGGAGGCTCGGCAGCAACTTTCGCGGCCGGTTTGGATGCCTGGGCTTCCGGCGTCTTGGCAGCCTCGCCATCCTGCTCCTTCTCCCCGTTCTTGCTCGCAACCATTTCCGTCGTCGCAGCGATTTCCGGCAGGGGCTCGCCTGGCAACAAACCGCTGTCCAGCATGCCACCGTTGTCGTTGCCCAAAATGGGCCAACCGTTGTCGAAACGTGTTTCCGCGGTGTAGTCCACCGGCGGACGTGAAAACTGGGTCGGTGGTGACCCGGAAGAACGACGACCAAATCGAATCAGTTTGGTCCCAGCCAATCTGGTTTCGTCTCGAATGGAACCACCTTGGAACGGCCCCACACCCAACACCCAAGTGTCACGCGCGGTGGAGCGAGATCGACTGATACCAGATTGCCAAATCGCTTCTCGTGTTTCGCGATCATATGCAAACGCGGCAACTTTCGCGGCACCTTCCCGCGCGTCACGACGGGCGAAGGCGATTTCAGGAATTTGAGGCACCGACGGCGTGCTCGGCAACAACGACACCGTCGAATTGATTGCGTTGTTTTCAGGTACCCCCAACGTCACTCGGTGGTCGTCATACCCCAGCGTCCCCAACCGAGCCTCGATGATGATCTCCGCTTCCTTCGCGGAATCCTGAAGGTAACACCCCGCCGCCATGATCTGCTGACGCAGAGCACTGGTCACGTAATCCGCGTTCACAATCGTGGCCACTTTGGCCGAACGCAGATAACTCGTGTCGAGGTAAACCTTCTCACCAGAAAGTGGTCGGAAGTCGATCGTCGAGACGCTGCGATCAACTGCATCGGACAACAGCAATTGCTCCGTGGCCTGCCGTTCTTGAGTGGTTCCGCAACCGCTGAACCAGCACAACATCATCCCAAGCAACAGGCTTGATCCCCAAGATCGCGAAAAACGGGTCAGTGGCGGACGCGAGTTCTGTTCAAAGTGGAGGGGAATCGTTTGTGCGCAGCGGCGATCGCTGGTGTGAAAGGCCAATCGATTTTGCAGCCGATTCCGAGACATCGGACGAGCGTTCTGGTGCTTGCGAGGTGGGTTGTCTTGGTGGGCAGTTTCGCCATGAAACCGGTTGAGTCCCTGCTCAACTCTGAAGGGCTTAACAAAGCAACGCCACCAACGGCAACCGACGTTCTGTATCAAAATCACCATTGAACACCTCCCTGCAGACACCACGCCCGCACATGAAACGCAGACGCAACGTGTTGAAACCATGAACATCGACCAGACCTTCCAGCTCCGCATCGAAACACGGATTGCGAACCAGTGGCCGGCCTCGCTCCCGAAGCCATTTCCGACAACCAATCCTTGTCGCCTCTTGCCAACCAGAAATCGCGAGAGCGGATGACCGATGCCTTGAAATGGATTCCGGCTGACTTCGAAGGTGCAAAAACGGAACGCGAATTCAACGCCGAGCCCCATCCATTTGCGGACAATTTCCGTCGGCTTTCCCAACGGAGACTTTCGTCCCTGAAACGATCGATTCTGATTTGCCTTGCCTTCCTAAACTCTCACGGCGATCGAATTGGGTCCGTTGATTGGTGGCCGCGTTGGACGCTCAAAGACCGATGCGGCAACTTTTTTTGGGCTGACATGACAACCACTCCCACGGCCCAATCGTTCCGTCATTCTGACAGCCCGACCTGAATCGTGGTGGGCCCCCAAGTCAGCAAACGTCTTGGAAGAATGCCGTTTGCGACAACAAAACCTTGGCAAAAGTCTCGGGTGAGGACCCCGTTGCCCAACAGGTTTACCACCGGATTCACCCGAATCAATTTGAGCCAACTCGGGCGGTGGATCGCCGGTGCAGCCGAATGTCAAAAAAATGATTGATTGGTCTTGCCGCAGTTTCACGAAATCGGCCTTTCCTCAAAATTGCCGATTCGTCTAAAGTCTTCCCGAGTTCACCCATTCCAGTGGTGAACAAAGGATCCGGCAAAGGTTCCCGCGAGCGGGCAGGATGGCCCGCTTTTCTTTGCCATGGACCTTGGACCCTCACAGGGCGTGATCACGCGCAGCCACGGAAGGAGCGTTTTGCGATGTTGTTGGATCGAATCGAAATCGACAATCATGGCCCGTTGAATCGGGTTGAACTTGGACCGCTGTCTCACCACTTGAACGTGGTGCTCGGCCCCATCGGATCCGGCAAAACCGCGATCAGCCGCTTTGTTCGCGACTCATTGGTTTCGCGAAACTACCCGACCGGCATGCTCAGTGGATCGACCGGAAGAGTCGTCTGGGTCGACAACAATGGCTGGGTTCATTGCCGCCGCGAAGCCGATGGCACGTCCCACGGTCGCCGCACCGTGGAGTTCGAACCACGCAGTGAAACCACCACCTCATGGGAAGGTTATCACGACGGTTGGTTCGGCGATTCCAACGACGCCGCCCCCTCGAAATCCAACACCACCTTGGCCGCTCGTGCATTGCGTAGCGTGCAGATGCCCGAATCGATCGTTGACGGAGTCATGGTCGACACAACCGTGACCAACGTTTCTCGGGTGGTCGCCGCCTGCATTCAGTCGGGACTGGATCGCGAAGGATTGGCAACGCTGCCCTACGAAACCGAAACGGCCCGCTACACTCACAGCCATCCGGCTTACCGGGATTCGGTTCACTCCGGTGAATCCGTTCACTCGTTCACAGAATCCGACGATCGTCGACGCCGAGCACTGCGATCCGAACTCGCCGACATCGAAGCTCAACTGGCGACCCTGCCAACCCAAGAATTCGAATCGTCGGATTGGTACGACAGTTCGCTAGCACACGAAGCCCAGTGGAACGAAGCCACCCTGCGTGCCGAGCAAATCCAACGCGAATTGGCAGACATTGAACGGCAACGCGTCGAAACTCTGCGTCTTCGCGATTCCTTGACCGCTCGCCGCAGTGCCATCCAAGCCCAACGTGCTCGTGCGGCTCGTTACGAAAGCGTTCACGCGGAACGACGTCGTCAACACACTCAACGGTTGCATGAACTGCACACCCAGGCCGACTCGTTGCGGGCCCGGGCCGCTGGCTTGAAACGCTGGATCGCCGACCTCGACGCAAAAGCCTACTCGGTTCCGCATTCGACAACGGTCAATCGCCCGTACACCTATGGCACGGATCCACTGGCGTATGAATCGGCTCATCCAGACCACTACGCGGGCACCGGTTATCTGACCACCGACCTTCGCTACGCCGCCAAGTTGTCCGCCACCGAACTGCGAGACCAACTGCGTCACGCGGATTCGGAAATCATCCAACTGCGTCGCACCTTGGCCGAAATTCGCGGGCTGCGAGATTCGATCGCGAACGCACGTCAACACACTTCTGCCGTCGACATCGATGGAATTCGCGGTCGCCGCTACGATCATTTCGTCCACGCCATCGATCGCTACTCGGTCGATCACGCTTGGGATGACTTCTATCGCGACGCCTACCGTCCGCTACACCAGATCGACGACATCGATTTGCGAATCCATTCCGCGACTCAACAGATCGATTGGTTGATCAACCGAATTGAACGCGAATCCGCGGGCCTTGGAACGGGGTCGGTTGATCCGGTCACCTTCGAACCGTTTCGTGGTGCTTGGAATCGCCAAAGTTCGCTGGCTTCGACGCTGCGTCAAATCCGCACGGAACTTCGCCGTTCACCGTATGTCGTTGCCGATCACGTCGACAACGTCACTCGCCAACTCGCCGACACACTCGATCAATTGTTGCTCGATCGTGCTCGCATTGTCGAAGAACTGGCTGCCTCGCGCAGTGAACTTCACGACTTCGCCAGCATCACCGGACGGCACCCTGACTGGGTCGCTGAACGAAACGCGCGGCTGAGCGAACTGAACCACACCGAAACGCAACTACGAAGCGTGTTGGACGAATCCGCCCGCGTCCGTCGCAGCCTTCGTTCGCTGCCGATCGTCGACGTCGACTACCCGATCGGAATGCCAGAATCGGCGTTCGATTTGGCATCGGTCGAAGAACGTCTGCACCGCGTTGACCGCGAACTGCAAGCCCTCACGACACGACAGCACGAATTGGAATTGATCCCTCGAGACATTCCCGTTCGTCCGGCACCTCGCCCAGTGGTTCGCAACACACGCCGGACCGAATTGCTTCGTCGACGCGAGGAACTGATCACTGAACTGAACCGCTACCGCCCAGCCACGCGAGCCGAATCGTCGCTCGTTGAATTGGCCAGTCGCTGGTTGGTTCGTCTGTCGGGTGGACGTCATCGCCGAATCACCTGGACCACTTCGGCCGTCCATGTTGACCCTCACACGCTGGGCCGCAGCCAAGCCGAGCAGCGTTCCACCTACACTCGTTCGGTTGCCGCGGGACGCCAAGTCCACGTACGAATCGACGAACAAGACGAAATGAGTCTGCCCGGCGTCACGCGAGCGATCGCTGCGATGGCCGTTCGCATGGCCGCGGGTGAATTGATGGATCGCACCGGACGCGCGGTTCCGTTGGTCCTCGAAACGCATCGCGAATTGTTCTCGAGCGTGGACAGTCGAGCCGACGTGCACGGACTCAGCGATGCCTTCCGTCCTTGGACCGCCGAAGGCGTGACCGGTGACGCGATCGCATCTGCGTTGTCCGATTACTCGTCGCCAGGTCGTCAAATCGTCTTGCTGACCAGCCACGAACCACTCGCTTCGTCGCTCGCTCGCAGCGGTGCTCGCACATTCCGCTTGCACGCATCGAGAGTCGTTCACGCACACCAACCGGTTTGGCGAAACGGTCGTCGTCACGATCGCTACGTCGGTCCTCACGGGCTGGACAGCCAAATGGAACTGGGAACCGGCGATCGCTCACGCTGGATCCATGGTGCTTCGGCTGACGTCAACCATGAATTCGAAGCCGCCTACCGGGAATCCGCTGGACTGGACGAAGACCAATGGGTCAGCGGCCCCGGCCCATTCCAGGGTCAACCGTCGGTTTTCCCTTCCGCACCGGCTCACACCACCGTTCACGCAAGCCACTCCAACGGGAACTCGCATCACGGCAATTCGCACAACGGTTTCGTGCCCAGCCATCCAGCTTCGGCGACCGACCACGCCCCTGCCGGAACAGAGTTTCGCGACGGTTACTACTACGCGGACCAAACCTCGTCGACGATTCCGATCAACAGGAACACATCGAACGGACAAGCGAACAACCAACATGGTGTTCTTGAAAACGGATTCGCCAGCGAAACAGAAATCGAAGACACGCCGTTCTTCCTGACCGTCGACAGCCCCATCGATTCCGCTCCGTCCATTGATGGCGTGGCTGCGGCTCGCCTGCGTCGGATCGGTATCTCGCACATCACTCACCTGATGAGCCAAGACAGCAATCGATTGGCCGACACGCTGGGACTGGCTGGCGTCGACGCTCGCACGATCCGTCGCTGGCAATCGGAATGCCGACTGATGTGCCGCGTGCCTCAACTGCGTGGTTTCGACGCTCGCGTGTTGGTCGGATGTGGAGTCACCGATCCCGCCCAACTCGCAGCGATCCCCCCCAGCGATTTGCTGGATCAAGTCAAAACGTTTTTGGCCACCGAACGCGGGCAACGCATTTTGCTGAGCGGCACCAGTTACGAACTGTCCCGCATCACCAGTTGGATCGCCTCGGCCAACCAATCCGCCCAAATCCGCACGCGGACTCGAACGGTGGACGGCCGAACCTTGAATTCTCGCTCGCGTCGCGCACGCTCACTCAACGGAGGCTCGGGCAGCGGGCGTTCGACCAACGGACGCCACGCGATCGATCGCGATTTGGATTTCCGCGACGACTATGACGACGACGCGTTCGACCAAGAACGTTACGAAGTCGAATCCGCTCGTCGTAGCCGCCAACTGGCCAACGAGATGCAATCCTTGCGGGAAAGCAAACGACGCGAAAGCGAACGTTCACGCTCGCGAAGCACCCGAAACCGAGAGAGCGAAAGCAATCGTTCAGGACGCTCCCGTTCGACCACGACCAGCCAATCGACCAACCGCACCCGCAACTCATCCAGCAATGGATCTGGATCTGGCAGTGGAAGTGGCAAGGGGTACGGCTCCGGTCATGGATCTGGCAGCGGTTCAGGAAACGGACATGCCAATCGTTCTCAGGGCGTGGTTTCGATGCGAGAGCACGAATCCAGCCGCGGCCAACGCAGCTCCCGTAGCGAGCGTGATCCCCGCGGTGAACGCGAACCACGTGCCGAACGCAAATCTCGCGGTGAACGTGAATCTCGCAGCTCCAGTAACGAAACCGAATTGCGTTTCTACTTGGAACGGGCCAGCGACGTCGTCGACGCGCCTTCGATTGGCCCTCGGATGGCCGAGCGGCTCAATGCGATCGGCATTTACACCGTTGATGACCTGCTGAAATCGTCACCTGAAAAGGTCGCTGAGCTACTGGACCACCGCCGCGTCGACGCCGAAACCGTGCTCACCTGGCAACAACAACCCACCCTGGTTTGTCGCGTGCCCATGATGCGGGGCCATGACGCTCAGTTCCTGGTGGCCGCTGGAATCACCTCGGCAGAAGAGTTGGCAGACCAAAACCCGGTCACGCTGTTCGGCGAAGTCGACGCGATCGCCCACTCCCGCGAAGGCAAACGGATCGCTCGCGGCGGAAAACTGCCGGACCTCGAAGAAGTCACCGAATGGGTGACCTACGCTGGCCAGCATCGATCGTTGCAAGCCGCCTAAACCGGATCCAGATCGGTCGCGCCCCTGATTTCGCTCTCGATTTCAGGGGCCCCGGCAACAAAAATCGCCGATTGTGACTGGACATCCGACAACTGCCGGACTTACGACTTGCCAGCAAATCAAACTGTCGATAACCTGTTCGACTTGACCGTCCGCTTTCCCCCCTCGATTTTGACACATTTCGCCATGACCATGGATCGCAGCCTCAAGGTGCAAGCCGGGGCCATTAAGAGTCGCAACGTCCTGACGCGTGCTGAACGTGTCGAGCGTATGAAGGAACTCGACAAATTCAACGAAGAATCGAGCATCATTGGCATGCCGAAGACACGTGTTCTCAAAGTCTCGCTGAAGAAAAAGAAGAAGGTCAAAAAGGCCGACGACGGCGACGACAAGAAAAAGTAGTCGCGGCGGGAGCATTTGGCTCCCAACCAGCAGAAACATTCAAAGGCGACGCATCCTCCACGATGCGTCGTCTTTTTTCGTGGAGGCATCGTTTCTTCCCCGGCCAGTCCAGCATGCGTTCGACCGGCCAAGAAGCATCCGCATACGCGATATTTGCGCCGTCCGCCGTAGCGTAGAAACAAATCAGCGACTTTTTTTGAGCGGATGGACGGGATGTGGCGGATTTGTTGCCAATCACCCTCCCGAGCGGTCCTGAACCTAGCTAGCATGGACGCCAAACAGCCGCCCAAGACGAGATAGGAGACTCCTTTTGGGCCATGAATTCCAATTCAAACGGTTTTGACGATGTCGACTTCCGAAGCTCCCGCACCGCCCGATTCTGAAAAACGCGATCATTTGGTTTGCGACGAATCCAATGATTTCGGTTCAGGAGCCGTCCCTACCGAAGCGATGGCGATCGACGAAACCAGCCGCGATCCGCAGCGGATCCCTCGGCCAGAGGAAACCGAACCCATGCGGATCATGTGGCGATACGTCATCGTGTTGTCGCTGGTCCACGTTGTTGCACTGTCCGCACTGGTGCCAATGTGGTTTTCGTACCTCTTCACTTGGTCAGGCCTGATCGTCGGGATCGCTGGGCACTTTTTGTTTGGAATGCTGGGGATCACAATCGGTTATCACCGCTTGCTGACTCACCGCGGTTTCAAATGTCCCAAGTGGATGGAACACACGCTCGCAATGCTGGGGATGTGCAATCTGCAAGACAGCCCCGCACGCTGGGTCGCGATACACCGCATGCACCACCAACACAGCGATCACCAACCCGACCCGCACTCTCCCTTGGTCAGTTTTCTGTGGGGACACGTGGGCTGGGTCGTTTGCCGACACAAAGACCTGGACAAAACCAGCCACTACGAACGCTATGTTCGAGACCTGTTGCGAGATCGCTTTTACTTGAAACTGGAACGCAAAGACGGATGGTTCTTTGTTTTCCTCCTGCACGCGGCTCTGATTTCGCTGATTGGCGGTGCGTTCGGACTCTTGGTCAGCGGTGGCAGTTGGGCAGAATCTTACCGCTACCTGCTGTCATGGACCGTTTGGGGCGTCGCAATGCGAACCGTGTTTGTCTTGCACGGAACTTGGTCGGTGAATTCACTCGGGCACGTCTTTGGCTACCGCAACTATGAAACCCGCGACCACAGCACGAACAACTGGTTGGTTGCACTGATCAGTCACGGCGAAGGGTGGCACAACAACCATCATGCAGCCCCACGATCTGCTCGTCACGGTCACAAATGGTACGAGTTCGACATGTCCTGGGGCATCATCCGCCTGTGGGAAATGATGGGACTGATCACCGACGTCCAGCGACCGACCAAAGCCAGCGTCGCTGGGAAGTAGCAACGCGACTGGCGAGCCTGCGGGATTGGTTCGGCTGGTTTGATTTGCGTTTGCGCTCGTCTCGGTGGGGGACCACCGACCGATAGGTTGGTTCGCCGCCGCCAGTAGGCCAGGTTATTACCTGGCGTCCAAGCCGATGCTTTGGAACAAAGCGAGGCGTCCCAGCAAACAACAACCGCGCCGGGCCAATTGGACCAGTTCGCGTCGCGTGGATGGTGCTCGTCTCGGTGGGGGACCACCGAGCTACAGGTTGATTGGGCATCCGTCGGCATTCTTGGCGAATCCGGCGACGCGTTTTTGCTGCGACGAACCTCAGCTAACGTTCATCAACCACTGCCATTCGGTCCATTGAACTTGTTGGCAGGCTTCGACTTCTTCGCCCGTCCGAACGGCCCGTGCGACTTGATCGACAAATTCATCGGCGTCGGAGTGCAATTCCGGGTACATGCCCGACAAATCGCGGAGGATCGAATGCCGACCAACGCGATGAAACCAGTACTTCGCGTTGCCAAAATCGCCCTCTCGGCGGTGCATGATCCCGTGCCAGAAACTTCCTTCGGGCGATTTCTCGTCTTGGCTGACCGTGTGAGAACGGTCCAGGTCGCCAGCCAACAACCACAAACCACTGCGTTGAAGCGGCGTGAATGCAGCGGCGGCATCACCTTTCAAAAGATCCACCAATTCCCGATTGACCGGGCCTTCGCCTAAACCGGGCATCTCGGCGGCTTGGATCGCTGCGAACCACGTTTCGGCGACTGCAGGCTGCAAATCGCTGAACCAAGCGGGCCAATCGTTCGAATTCGACGCGGAAGAAGACGTGCAATCGTCAAAGTTAGGCATGGTCTCGAAGGATGTGGGCGGATTGTTCGGGGACAGATGCACGGAAGGCTACCGAGTGGCCCTCCTGATTGCTAGACTGCGGGACGCCTCTGGCGCGATTGCCATTTCACTCTTTCTCAGATCCCCCCTGACTGTCCATGAGCAGCGGCGAACCATCCACCGACGCAACGGCCGAAACCCCTTCCTCGGACGCCTCGCCCCCGGAAGCCTCCGCAACAGGGACGCCCGCCTCGCAAGAGTCGGCACCTGCTGAACCGACGGCCCAGCAACCCGCAGCGGAACAGACCGCACCGAGCCCTTCAAAACCGAGCGGTCCCAAGAAAAACAAAGCCCCGCTGCCTCGAATCGGCGGCGGTCCTTTGGCGGCTCGCGGTTTGGGCGTTGCCAAACCCGTTTCTCCGGCTGCGGTTTCGACCGAACAGCTCGAGGGCGGCAAAGTCAAGCACAAAGCGAAACGCGGCGGCAAGCCCGGCGAAGGCAAATCAGGCGGCAAAGAGGCTCCCTTGCCCCGGCTGGCGGGTGAGAAGAAACGTGAAAAAGGCGAAAAGCCATACGTCCCGCAACAAAAGAAAACCGCGGTCCCCAACGTTCGCGAAGGACTCAGCGACGACCTGCAAGCCGAATTGGACGCCACCCTGGCGGAAGCCGATTTGGACTCGATGCTTGGCGGCAACGCAGGATTGCCCGACCGACGTGAACCGTTGTCCGAAGGCGCTCGCGTTCACGCTCAAGTGATCAAGATCCACCAGGACAACGTCTTTGTCAGCCTCGGTGGGCCTGACGAAGGCACCGTTGCATTCGAACAGTTCACCGACGAAGAACCCACCCCCGGCCAGTCGATCGAAGTCATCGTTCGCGGCATCAATTCCGAAGACGGTTTGTACTCGTGCAGCCTGCCGGGCAAAGCGACCGAAGTTTCCGATTGGGACGACATCGACGAAGGCAGCGTTGTCGAAGCGACCGTCACCGGCCACAACAACGGCGGTTTGGAATGCAAGGTCGGCAACATTCGTGGATTCATGCCGATCAGCCAAATCTCGGAATACCGCGTCGAAGACTGCAGCGAGTTCGTTGACCAGAAAATGGTCTGCCTGGTCACCGAAGCCAATGCTCGACGTGGCAATCTGGTGCTCTCCCGACGTGCGATTCTGGAACGCGAACGCGAAGTCAAACGCCAAGAGCAACTCGAAAAGATCGAACCCGGCGATATCCTCGAAGGTGTCGTCCGCAGCGTTCGCGATTTCGGTGCGTTCGTCGATGTCGGTGGACTCGATGGTCTGATCCACGTCAGCAAACTCAGTTGGGAACGCATCAAGCATCCCAGCGAGGTCATCGAAGAAGGCCAGAACGTCAAGGTTCGCGTCGACAAAATTGACAAGCAAACCGGCAAGATGTCGCTGACCTATCGCGATCTGCTTGAAAACCCTTGGGACACCGCCGAATCGATGTTTGCGGTCGGTTCGGTTCACAAAGGGGAGGTCACCCGCACCGCCGAATTTGGCGCATTCGTGCGTTTGACCGCCGGTGTCGAAGGCCTTTGTCACATCAGTGAATTGGCAACTCACCGCGTGTCACGCGTCAGCTCGGTCGTCAACGTTGGCGATGAAGTCGACGTGAAAATCATGAGCTTCGATCGCGATTCGCAAAAAGTTGGTTTGTCGATCAAAGCGGCGCACGCCAAACCCGCGGCGGAAGGCGAAAAGCAGGAAGACGAAGTCATCGAGCCACCACGCGAATTGGCGGTCAAGGCTTCGCACTCCGGCCCGCTCAAAGGCGGCAACGATCGCCCCAGCGGCGGCGAGAAATTTGGCCTCCGCTGGTAGGCCAACTGCTGTCGGATTTCGCGGCGCGCCATCTTGAATGACGTGCCGCTTGGCTACGACCTTCCTCGCAAGGACTCCGCGTGCGTTTTTTGTTTCTCGGCGATGTCGTCGGCAAACCTGGCTACTCCGGGGTGCTGGCGCGGACTGCCGAACTCCGCAAGCAACACCGTCTCGATGCGGTGGTGATCAACGCTGAGAACGCGGCCGATGGCGCCGGGCTGATGCCTCGCCAATATCGCCGCTTGGTGGAAGCCGGTGTGGATGCGATGACGATGGGCGACCATCTCTATCGACGCAAAGAGATCATCCCGATCTTGCAATCGAGCCAGCGGATTGTTCGGCCGGCGAATTACCCCGAGAGTTCCTCCGGCAAGGCTTGGACCATCGTCCAGACACCGGGCGGAAAGTTGGGCCTGATCTCGTTGCTCGGTCGCGTCTTCATGCGACCGGTCGATTGCCCGTTCGCCGCCGTCGACGCCGCGCTTGCGGAGATGGCTGCCGAAAATCCACGCTGCATCTTGGTGGATGTGCACGCCGAAGCGACCAGCGACAAACAGGTGCTAGGTCGCTACCTAGATGGACGCGTCACGGCAGTCTTGGGCACACACACCCACGTGCCCACCGCCGACAGTTGCATCCTGCCAGGCGGCACCGCGTTTCAATGCGACGTGGGAATGAGCGGGCCCTACGACAGCATCATTGGTCGCGATGTTAAACGCGTGACCAACACCACGATCACCTTTGAACCGTGCCACTTTCACGTCGCCACGCGCGATGTCCGGCTGTGCGGCGCAATCATCGAAGCGGACGCCGACGGCAAAGCGATCTCCATCGAACGCATCGAAGATCGCCTGGAAACGTGATCGAACAGCACGAGGGGCAGCCAAGCCCGGCGACATCACAACGCGACGCACGAGTTTTGAAGTTGCGCTTTTGAAATCGGTTTAATTGGCCAACGGCATTCGTCATCGCAGCCAGTGGCATCGCCCCATGGATTGAGAATGAAGGAAGATGGGTTGGCCAACGGCCAACATCAACCCGCAAGCCAAAAGGGGGCCGTGGTTTTCTGCTCCAGGGGCGATGGTCGAGTACGAGTACGAGCACCGCTTCGCTGAGCACGAGCACGAGCACTCCAAGATGGGCTGCCAAGCACGGCAACGTCACAACCCGACGCGTCAGTTTTGAAGTTGCGCTTTTCTCAAAACCCGAAGCGTCAGCGAGGGAAAAACAATGTTGACTTCGCCTCGCTAACGCGTCGGGTTATGAAAAACCAATGCCTCACGCAAAAGCGCAACGTCACAACCCGACACGTCAGCGAGGGACCACGCCAACATCCCACGCAGCCCCGATTTTGATCCAGCGACGGACGATCAGTCTGGCGTGTCGAGGTACGGGTCTTGGCCGATTTCGCGCTGCATTTTCTTGCGTTCTTTTTCGTGGTGCATCAGCACCATTCGATCTCGGAAGTGACGACGTTCGACTTTTCGTTGGGCTTTATGAAACATCGTCGCCAACCGGTCGACACTTCCAGTCGTTGCTTCCCCGCGTTTCTTCAGCTTCTCATATTTGATCGCACCATAACCGCCTTTGAGAATGTCATCGTCGAGTGACAGGTACTGACGATACGACCCTCGGTCACCTTGCCGTCCGCACCGACCGATTAATTGGCGGTCAATCCGAGCTGCATCGTGCAACTCGGTGCAGATCACATGCATCCCTCCAATCTCTTCGACGTCATTGGAAAGCTTGATGTCGGTACCACGACCAGCCATGTTGGTCGCCACGGTCACTTTGCCATTGCCACCCGCTGCCGCGACGATTTCGGCTTCGCGTTCCACGTTGTTTGCATTCAGCACTTCGTGTTCGATCCCAAGATCGTCCAGCAACTTTGATAACAACACGCTCTTGTCGATCGAACGGGTACCGATCAAGACGGGGCGTCCGGTCGCATGGACTTCCGCGACTTCTTCCGCGATCGCTTCAAACTTGGCTTGCAACGTCCCAAACACCCGCGAAGGCAACTGGACTCGTTGCGGTGGCCGGTTGGTTGGAACTCGAACAACAGGCGTCCGATAGATTTTACGAAGCTCTCCGGCACTGGTCGCTGCCGTACCGGTCATGCCCGCCAAGTGTGGGTAACGCAGGAACAAATCTTGAACCGTGATCCGAGCGGCTTGCCCCGTCGGCACGCTGATCTCCACGCCTTCTTTGGCTTCGATCGATTGATGGATACCGTCCCGCCACTTGCGTCCTTCTGCCAAACGGCCCGTGAACTCGTCGACGATCACGATCTCGTCCACGTTCGGATCCTTTTCGCTGGGACGAATCACATACTGTCGATCCAACAGGAATTCGCGATGCGTTTTGATTGACCGCTCGATGTATTCGTACAAATCAACCAAGCCCATCGTGCGAACGAGATCGCTCTTGGGCAACGCTCGCACTTTGCTGCGACCTCGCGCGGTCAATTCATAGCGTTTGGTTTCGTCGTCGATTTCAAAGTGTTCATCCAGTTCAAAGCTGGGAGCGTGCTCCGCAGCCCACTTGTACGTTTCGATGATCTGGTCGCGCACCGTGTCTTCGATGCTGCCGATGATCAGTGGCGTTCGAGCCTCGTCAATGAGAATGCTGTCTGCCTCATCGACCAAGCAGAAGTGCATGCCTCGCATCACGACTTGGTCACCGGAATCACTGAAGCCGCCATCGCCGGTACCGAGCATCTCGGTTTGCATTCGGTTTTGAGCACGCAGCAACAATCGGTCTCGCAAGAAGTCGAATCCGAATTCCTTGGCGGTTCCGTACGTGATCGCGGCGCCGTAACTTTTTCTGCGACTTCCTTGATCGTCTTCGGTTTGAATGATCCCCACCGACACGCCGAGCATCTCAAACAGCGGCATCATCCACTCGGCATCCCGCCTGGCCAAGTAATCGTTGACCGTGGCCAGGTGAGCTCCCTTGCCGACCAAACTGTGCAGGTACAGCGGCAATGTCGCGGTCAGCGTTTTGCCTTCCCCGGTTTGCATTTCCGTGATGTGGCCTTCGAACAAAGCGATGCCACCGAGAATCTGCACGTCGTAGTGACGCATCGACAGACTTCGCCGGCCTGCCTCGCGGCATAGTGCGTACGCCTCGGGAAGCAAATCGCCGAGCTTCTCACCGGCCATCGCACGGTACCGGAGAGCCAAACTTCGTTTTCGCAACGTCGCATCATCTTCGGCCTGAAGCGTGCTCTCAAATGCATTGACGCGATCCAGTTGGCGCTGCCAACGAACCATTCGCGGACGCCAATTGGACGCCTTGTTCCATTTTGATTTATTCGCCGACGGATCACTGGATCGGCGCACCACGGCCTGCGCGATCGTGGAAGCATCCGCGTCTTCAACACTGTCCAGTTCCTCATTGGGTGCCAGTGGATCGAGTGGCGCGGAATCACCTGGTTCGTTTGGGTTGGTCGTTTCGCGAGTGGGGGATTCAGACATCGAGCGGGCCAACGAAATAAAAAGCGATGCAAAGAACTACATTTTTACGCACGAAAACGCACGCAGAGCGACCTCCAATCGCCGTGAAACGCCATTTTATCTGGCTTCGAGGAAAGATAGAGAACTTGTACCACGAGTGGGGGTCAAAACAGGCAATCTGCGTCGGCTGTTCCTAGGGTAGGGCTGGTTCTGAATGGTCCGCTGATTCTGGTCGAAACAGTTAACCAGATAAATCCCGTGTTCCCGGACTACACGAGAGTACCAATGGAAACGAAAAAAACGACGAAATGGAAGTTGCTCGCGTTGGCAGCCATGCTGTCAGCAGGATCCGCCTCGGCGGCGGATCAAGGCAACACCAACATCAACCAGTACTACACCGGTGCTGCCCCAGTGACCGCAGAAGAAGGCGACATCGTCTATGACGACGTTGACTATTCCGCGAACAACATGGCGGCATCTTTCTACGGCAACGAAGGCCAATCGCTTCAGCCGGTTGCCTTTGTCGGCGACCAACAGCTTGGCAGCGGCGTTCCGACCCCCGCCCCAATGACCGGCGATTCTTACATCGCCAACACCGGCAGCGGATGCAGCACGGGCGATTGTGGCAACAGCTACGAAATGGCTAGCAGTTGCGGATCGGCTTGCGGCGGCAACTGTGGCGAATGCCGCCAACGCCCCGTTCGCAAGATGCTGAAAAAGCACGATGTGTGGATGACCGCGGAAGCGTTGCTGTGGTTCACCCAAGCACGCTCGACCACGCCTTTGATCACTCGAAGTGCTGCAGGCACCGACCCTGAATTGGACGTCGCTGGCACTTCGACCATCTTTGGTGGCGACGAATCCATCGGCGGTGACCTGAGTGCTGGTTTCCGTTTGGACTTCGGCCGCAACCTGAACGACGACTTCGGAATCGGCGGCCGCTTCTGGTGGCTCAGCGAAAGCAGCGAAGACGCCAGCTCAGGCGGAACCGTCAACGGCAACACGTTCTCATACGGTCGTCCGTTCTATGACACGAACATCAACTCGGACAACAGTATCCTGATTGCCAGCACCGGAGTCGCCGGCAACGAAGACTTTGAGGGCTCGTTCTCGGCGGAAAGTTCGCTCGACATCTATGCTGCGGAAGCTTACGCCCGCATGAAGATGCTCAGCGGCTCGGGATTCCGAACCGATCTGATCGGTGGTTTCTCACACTTCGGGATCGACGACACGCTGACCGTCAACAGCACCAGCATCCAAACTTCGCCTGGACCTCCCGGAGCGGCTAACGACACGACCGTCCTGTACGACAACATTGAAACGGAAAACCGGTTCTATGGTGGTCAGATCGGTTTCGAAACCATGGTCAACCGTGGTAAGTGGAGCTTCAAAGCGTTGACCAAGGTTCACTTGGGCAACATGGAACAAATCTACCGCGGAAATGGTTTGCGAACCTTCACCGACGCTGGCTTGGTTACCAGCACGTCCACCGACGGTGGTGTGCTTGCCTTGGGCGACACCTACAACACGACCGCACTGGACGAAGACAAATTCACCTTCGCACCAGAAGCAAACGTGAAGTTGGCCTACAAATTCCGTCCCAACGTTTCGATGTCCGTCGGCTACAGCTTCATCTACTGGGATGACGTCTTGCTGTCAGGCGACAACATCAACAATGTTTACAACGGTGACGGAATCACATTCCCACCAAACGCATTGGCCCAGCCCGTGTCGGAACGCAAGGACAGTTCCTTGTACACCCACGGCATCGATTTGGGCTGTGTCATCGACTTCTAAGCTGAACTTAGCAGGAACTACTGTTCCTGATAGGCGGTAAGTTCTGCCGGGTGGACTCCGGTTTGATAACTGTCCGGGGTTCCAAGTCGGAGACTGCTCGGCGAAAGCAAACAAGACGTGCGAGGATTCAATTCCTCGCACGTTTTTTTGTGCGCGGGCAACACTGACGAAGCTTCCCGCTGGAAAAACCGTCAGTCGTCCAAATCCACGGTGACGTCGACAAAGTCCTCTTCTGATAAGAATTGGATGCCGTCCAGCGCGGCACCGTGCTCGGTCGCGATCTTCACGATCTGATTGTGAGCGCCGGCCAGACGCTCTTCGTCGTTGCTGCCCTCTTGGAACACAAAGACACCGAACCGGCCCGCTTCATCGGGATCTTCATCGGCCTGCGCGTTTTCAAATCCGCCTTCGATCAAGGCTGCCGCGAGCTTTTGCATTTGCTCCAGCGTGTCGCCCATCAGCAGGAATACCCACGGCAACTCTTCGCCGGGATTCAATCCGCTGTCACTGAAATGCCGAAGTCGCCACACCGCTTCATCGAGACTGAGCCAATCGAAAAGCTCATCGTCATCGATCGCGTCGAAGACCTCCACGCCTTCGTACTCGATCCCCGTCCGTTCCGCGATTTGCTGCATTCGGTCCGCGATTTTCTTCACTTCGCTGGGCACCAACGCGCCCGTCTTGACCACGCTCAGCATGGGACGGCCGAGCGACAAACGTCCCTTGTCGTCGATCTCTTCCACCGCCTCTTCAAGCTCGCAGGTGAATTCGTCCAGCGTCTCGGCAATGGAACGTAATTGCCCGATTTCAGTCCCCCGAAGAGTGAATGTCCAATCCATTGGCACGGACAAATCCACCTCCAACACCTCCACGAGATGCGAAAAAAGGGCGTCGATGTCAAAGGCCAAATTCGGTTCGTCTGATGCGTTCATTGCGTCAGATTAGCAGATTCAAAGGAAGCCGCCAGAACCGAGGAACTGGACTGATGATCCCCCATTCTTCTTTCTGTTGTGCTACATTCTCGTCCATGACGACGGAAATTGAAAAACAACTGATCGAAACCAACCTTCGGTTTCGAATTGCCACGCGAACCGCAAAGCTCGGCTACTGGGTTTTCGAAGTGGCTTCGTCTCACGTCGAAGTTTCCGATGAACTCCTGCGCCAACTCGGGCTGCCTTCGGATTACACCTGGACGTTGCAAAGCTGGAAGGACCGGCTGCACCCAGACGATTACGATCGCGCGATCACCCAGTTGGCAACGGTCACGGACGGAAACCCCAGTTCGTATTTCAACGTGTTCCGCCTTCGACATTCCGACGGGAGTTACCGGTGGATCGAATCGATTGGCGACTTTGTCTACGACGATGACAACAAACTGGTCCGGATGATCGGGACCCACCAAGACATCAGTCGCCGGGTTGAGATCGAACAGGCGTTGGATGCCGCTTTGGAAAACAGCATCCAGGCCAACGAGGCGTTGCAACGCAGCAATCACGAACTGGAACAATTCGCTTACGTCGCCTCCCACGACCTGCGGTCACCGCTTCGTGGCCTGCACAACCTGGCAACCTGGATCACGGAAGACATCGAGGAATCCGGGAACGAAGTCCCGGAATCGGTCCGAGAGCATTGCCAGACCATGGGCAAACAGATCGAACGGATGCAGGCGCTGCTGGACGGATTGCTCGCTTACGCCCGAATTGACCAAAGCTACACGTCCACCGAACCAGTCGACCTGAACAAAATCGTGTCGGAAGCAATCGCATTCGTCGAAGCCGATTCCAAATTCGAGGTGCGGTTGCATTCAGAACTGCCAACGATCATTGGCAACCCGTCTCCTGTGATGCGAGTCATGGTCAACTTGATCGACAACGCCATCAAACACCATCCTGGCCCGGAAGGAAAAATCCTCATTCGTGGCCGCGTGGCGGAGGACGGGTCTGCCGAAGTGAGCGTGGAAGATGACGGGAACGGCATTCCTCCCGAACACCGAGAGCGGGTCTTCCGAATGTTCGAGACGCTCGGAAAAGACCGCAAGAGCGGCAAAGGCGGAATGGGATTGGCCATGGTCCGCAAACTGGTGCATTCTTGCGGTGGCACGATCCGTTTCGAGGACTCGTCGCTCGGCGGTGTTGCAGCCATCACGCGTTGGCCGACCGAGGCTTCGCAGCCCAAAAGCAAGAAGACTCCCGAATTAACGCATCGTTTCGTCGAAGCCATCACAGGATCTGGCGAGCTGGCGATCGACGCGAACACGCCGCCGAACTCATCGTCTTAGTGTTAGACAGAGAGACGAGGGACTCGACGCCTCGTCCACGACCACGGACCTCGCTGAAGCGTTTTGAAGTTGCGTTTTTCTCAAAACCCGAAGCGTCAGCTTCCTCATACCCCGAAGCGTCAGCTTTTTCATAACCCGAAGCGTCAGCGAGGGAAAAACGATGTTGACTTCGCCTCGCTGACGCGTCGGGTCATGAAAAAAACAATGCCTCACGCAAAACCGCAACTTCAAAACTGACGCGTTGACTCACCACTGGGCGGCTGAAACGCATCCGACACCAACAAAAAAACCCAGGCTGAAAAACCTGGGCGTGTTGTTTGAATTCTGACGGGCCTCAATCAACCCATGAACGGGCTGTTCGTCGTCAGCATCACGGTCGGACGAGCCGTGTTGGTTTTGTAGTAATCGGGTCCCCAGCGATTCAGTTCCACGAACATCGCGATGACCGCGATCAACATGAACAACATCGCCAGCAACAACATCACCGTGTAAACACTCGGTGGTTGCTTGCCGGTGGGAGCATCATTCGATGGAAGTGTCGACACGATCGCCCTCCTCCACTACGCCTTCACTGTAGTCCCGCAAGATCTCAGCAACCGCACGATCCGGTTCTGTCTCACGAACTTTCAAACGAGTCACATAGCGGCCACCACGGGTGACTTCCAAGTAGTGACCGTTGCGAAGTCCATCGTCGTAGCCGATCGAGACTTCGACCAACTTGCGAGGACGGTTCACGACCAAGACGGTGCCGTTGCGTTCCGGCGGAGCACCATCAAGAGGGTCGTTCATGTTCAAACCGGCGGCATCGACGACTTCTTTGTATCGCGTCACCTGGTTTGCCAACTGATCGTTGCGGTCTTGTTGCAACTGAACCACGCCACGAAGGCTGTTCATTTGGTCGGTCAATTCCAACGTGCGTGCGAACAAGGTGTCACGGTCTTGCTGCTCAGTGCGAATTTGTTCACGCAATCGAGTGTTGTCGGCGGTGATCTTTTCCAGCTCTTCCGCGCGAGCCCGGTCGATTTGGGCCAGCTCGGTGCTTTTGGCTTGCAACTGCTGCACCGTCGATTCGCTCTCACGCAACTGCGATTCCAACTGATCCAATTGAGTTTGCAGTGCTGCCAAGGCGGTCCGACGAGCGGCCTGCTCGCGATCCAAGGACGCTTGGGTGCGTGCTCTCGAATCTCGAAGCTGTTCATTCGTGCGTGCGATGGTTTCGATCTGGGCCTTCAAACCCTGAGGTCCGAGCACGACATCCCGCCAATTGCGGTGAGACGCGTTGACGGCAAGCGCCAATACCATGAAAACCCCGCTCAAAAGCAGGATTATGACCGAAAAGGATTTCCCGAGTAGGGTCATGGGTGGTCGGTTCCGGATGGAGAAAAGAGGTCGGGAATTTCATGTCAAAGTATAGTTACGGCCAAAAATGAGTGTCAACAAAATTGCCTGAAACACGTCGCAATTGACGACACTTGCCAAAACGCAGGAAAGTGTAGCGATTGTGCGGGTTCCCATGGCTGTTTGCAGACGTTCATACCCCGCCACAGACCGAGACCCACCGACGTGGCGAATCGGCATCGACGTGGAGCGTTCGCAACACGAGTTGATCCGCTCCGTCCTCCGGTCGCCTGGATCCAGCCAATTGCATCGCACCGCTAAGCTTGGGCACTCATCAGCAATTCACTGATCCGATCCACCGTGGCACGCAGATCGTGATTTTCCAACGCGAACCGCTTCGCGTTGACAGCATGCAGGCGTCGCTGCTCTGCCCGCCCCGCAAATTCGCGAATGGCTTGGGCCAACGAGTCGGGATCCTTTGGTTCCGCCCAATAACACGTGGGAACGTCCGCCGAACTCTGCAATTCCACGGTGCCTCCCGCTCGCGTCGCCACCACGGGAGTCCCCAGAACAAACCCCTCCAAAACGACGTTCGGTAGCCCCTCGAAATGAGAAGGCAGCACCAACCCGTCCGCCGCGGCAATTTCAGCGGATGCCGGCTGGATCGACCCAGCAAATTCGACTTGGTGGACAGCGTCCTTTGGTCCCGCCGCCAACACCATGTCTTTCCACCGAGACTCCAAACCACCCCGAAGTGGCCCGTCGCCGATCAATCGAAAATGTAGCGTCGGCAATTGAGCCGGCCAATCTTTCATCAACCGCTCGATCGTATCGAGCAGCGTGGCATGCCCTTTCTCCTCCGTCATCCTGCCCACGACGACCAAACTCAAATCGCCCTCGGATGCTCGTTCCGCGATTGCCGAGTCATCCCGCCTGCCCTGAATCGCATCCGCATCGACTGGATTGCGAATGGTTTGCACCAGCGATTCTGGCAACCCGTAGTACTGAATCGCGGACTGACGGGCGACTTCACTGACCGCGATGACGACGGCACTGCGGCGGTAAGCCTGAGCCAATCGCCGCCGCTTCAACCACACGAATCGCTTTTCGACCAGCGGCAACGCCACCTCGGGCGGACTGACAATCGTCGACACCCGCGGACGATTCACGGACAAACCACGCTGAACAAGCTGATGGCCGGCGATCAGCGTCATATGGAATGTCCGGTCGTAGATCACATCAACCTGGGCCTGTTCCACCAAATCGCGAAACCATTCGGCTTGTCGTTTCAACATCCCACCGGGAATCCGGTCCAGCATTTGGGGCGGAAACGACTCCGGCGGATGATGAATCGTAACATCAGCCGGAATGGTGCTTAGCAGATCACCGACCGCGTCGGTCAAATACAGATGCACGTCGAACCGTTCGCGATCCAGATGCCGAGCCAACATCGCGGTTTGCAGTTCGCTTCCGCCGCCACGCATCGAACTGGCCATCAACAGGACTCGGCGGCGTGGCATGGTTGACTGGTTGAGATGGAGATTTGTTGGCCGGCGTCCGTGCTTGGTCACCATCTGGATTCTATCGTATCGACCCCAGTAGGTCAGGTTCCACCTGACAATGTTGACCAGCCGTAGGCCAGGTTACGCCCGGCAATGGTGACCAGACGTAGGCCAGGTCACACCTGGCGATTGAGCCGATGCTTCGAAAGAAGCGAGGCGAGCACACGAACCGATGCTCCCTCGCGAGCATCCGTTGTCACGGCATTTCACCAACGCCATGTGGAACATGGCCTACGAGGATGGCATCAGGATTCTAGCGAATCCAGTAGGCCAGTTACGCCCGGCAACGGTGACCAGCCGTAGGCCAGGTCCCACCTGGCGACTGAGCCGATGCTTCGAAAGAAGCGAGGCGAGCACACGAATCGACACACCCTCGCGAGCATCCGTTGTCGCGGCATTTCACCAACGCCATGTGAGACATGGCCTACGTGGACCACGTCAGGGTTCTAGCGAATCCAGTAGGCCAGGTTACGCCCGCCAACGGTGACCAGCCGTAGGCCAGGTCCCACCTGGCGATCGAGCCGATGCTTCGATAGAAGCGAGGCGAGCACACCAACCGATACACCCTCGCGAGCATCCGTTGTCGCGACATTTCACCAATGCCATGTGGAACATGGCCTACGTGGATGGCATCAGGATTCT
>NZ_JBICHO010000018.1:0-8203 GCF_043100905.1 Rhodopirellula sp. JB055
TGCTCGAAACCTTCGACTCGTCTTCCCGACCAGTCGACTCCGCCGAACTGCGTGCGGACTGGCAATCCGTCAGCGGCGCGTTGGCTCCCGCGCTGCAACAAACCGTCGATCAAATCCATGCCTCATCGTGGCGACCTAAACGTCGGTTGCCCCGGAGCGTTTTGGCGGCAGCCGGTGCCGTCGCCGCCCTGATCTTGATCGCTGTCCAAGTCCCCTTGCGACTTCCGGTGGAAGGCAGCCTCGAACCGATTCATCAACAACGTCTCTTCGCACCGACCGCAGCTCGCGTGGTTTCTGTTCATGTCAAAGACGGTCAACAGATCACTCCAGGAACCCTGCTGGTCGAACTGAAAAGCGACGAACTCGACCTGCAAACCGAAATGGTTGCGGGCAACCTGGCGACCGCGAAAGCCGAGTTGGCTGGACGACGCACCATCCGCTCCGATCGTTCCGCTCCATCGAGTTCGTCCAGCACTGGCGGCCTGCAGTCGTCGACCAACGAATTGGTCCTTCGCGAGCGCATTCGATCCTACGAAAGACAACTGACGTTGCTGAAGTCCGTGCAAGCATCGATGTCGATCCGTTCGGAAGTCGAAGGCCAAGTCCGTCGTTGGGACGAGAATGAATCTCTGGTCGGCCGAGATGTTTTCCAAGGCCAATGGTTGTTCGACGTGGTGGATTCTTCCGCCGGAATGGTCGCTAACTTGCAATTGGCGGAGCAACACATTGGTCATGTCCTGCAGGCTCAATCCGAAACCGAAGTGTTGAAATGCCGGTTGCGTCTTCGAGCGCATCCCGATGTCACTTGGACCGGCGAGATTCAACACGTCGCATCGGTGGTCTTTCCCAATGAAAAACAACAACCGGTTGTTCAATTGAGCTCCACTGTCCCTTCAACACTCGAAGGTCTCAGCGACCAACCAATGGGGTCGACCGTGGTCGGTGACGTGGAAGCCGGCCGACGAAGCCTCGCCTACGTTCTCCTTCGCCCCCTGTTCGAATCCCTTCGGGAGATTTGGTAATGCATCGAGCACTCATCGCAGCGGGAATCCTCCTGTTCGTCTCGCAACCAGGCCTGGCACAGAACGAGCACATTGATTCCTTCGAATCATCTCAGCTCGCGTGGATCGGTGATTTGATCGTCACGCCGGTGCAATCGGGAGCCGCCGTGGCCACCCTTCCCGGTCAACTGGTCCAGCTCCAAGTGACCGAGGGTGACACGGTGCAACAAGGCTCGCTGCTGGCAAGCCTAAATGGCGTGGCGGCCAAACTCCAACAACAATCCGCCGAACAAGAACTCGCCATCATCGAGTTTCAACTGGCGCAAACGCTGGACGTCGACGCGGCTCTCGCTTTCTTGGAAGAACAAAAGAGCGCGGCCAAGGAACACGAAGCCGGCACAGCCATCCAGAAACGACTTGCCGAAAACGACATCCGCGTCCTGGCCGCTCAGAAAGCGGAAGCGGTCGCCAAGAGCGAATGGACACGCGCGGTCAACGCCAAGCAAAATTTCGACGATGCGGTTTCGCAATCCGAAATCGATCAATTCAAACTCGCTTACGAACAACGAACTCTGGAAACCCAACAAGCCAGATTCGAACAGGAGAACGCTCGCTTGGAACAATCCGTCGACCAAGCCACCGCCGCAGCTTTGCAGGCAAAAATCCGCTCGGCGGAAGTCGCGGTTCAGCAAGCAAAAGCGGCTGCGGACATCGTGCGGCTGAAGAAGAAACAGAAACAGCAACAGCTCGAACTGGCGAATGTGAATGTCGACCAACACTCGCTGAAGTCGCCGATCGACGGAACGGTGGTCGAAGTTTCTCACCGTGTCGGCGACTGGGTGCAACCTGGCGAAGCGGTTGCGCGAGTGGTTCGTTTGGATCGTCTGCGAGTCGAAGGCTACCTGCCCGCCACATGGATCGGTTGGCTTCGCAAGGAATCCAAACCCAAGCTGACCATCGAACTTGCCAACGGAGAAACGGTCCAGCAAATTGGCGAAACCAAATTCATCAGCCCCGAAGTGGATCCGCTGACTCGAGAAACTCGATTCTGGATTGAAATCGACAACACCGACGGGAAAGTGCTGCCTGGTTCACCGGCGCGACTGCTGCTGCCATCGAACGACTCCGGAACGACACGATGAGTTCCGCCGCCATCCAACCGAGATTGCGACCGGATCTGTTTTGCCGTGCAATTCGTGTCGGCAAAGCGTTTCAGTGGGTCATCCGAGACCCGCTGGTTTCGGTGCGTGGATCCAACGATCGGGCCTCCGCTCAGTGGATGGTCAACGAACAAGAATTCTCAATTCTGAACAGCCTCGACGGAAAGCGAACGCTCGAACAAGCTTACTTGCACTGCCAGCGTCTGCTCGCTCCCGCCGAACTTTCACGCGAGGATTTCGAGGCCTTTGTGAACCAAGTCTATCAAAAGGGTTGGATCACAACCTCATCGGCAACCGGCCCGACTTTCATCGCACGACGCGAACCAGACGAATCCTTTAGGCAGCGTGCGATTCGCAACCCGTTGGCAATCCGCATTCCCTTGGTCGATCCCGACCGCTGGCTTGATCGCCCCGTTCAACGTGTTCGAGCGTTGGTTCGGCAGCATCGCCAATCATTTGTCGTAGCTGGTTCCGCTTGGGTGTTGCTATCAGGAACCACGCTGCTCGCCAACTGGGAACACTTGATCCCCGCGATCCGGCAGAACGCAATGACGCTGCAATCCCCCTCCACATGGGTCGTCCTCGCGGCGGTGATCTCAAGCGTCAAGTTGATTCACGAACTGGCGCATGCGACCGCCTGCAAATGGTTCGGCGGCCACTGCCGCGAAATGGGTGTGATGTTCTTGTTTGGCATCCCATGTCTGTACTGCGACGTCAGCGACGCATGGTTGATTCCTCAACCTTGGAAGCGAATATTCGTCTCCGCGGCAGGAATTTTGGCGGAAGGTTTGCTTGGATCGCTTGCTCTGATCACCTGGGCCCATTCGATGCCAGGACTGTTACAAAACGTGCTGCTGTTTGTGCTGATGGTCACGTCGGTCAACACGCTGATCCTCAACGGCAATCCTTTGATGCGGTACGACGGCTACTACCTGCTGTCCGACGCGGCATCCGTTCCGAACCTCGCTTCCCGTTCACGATCCGCGTTGCAAACGCGTTTGCGAGCGTGGTTTGGGGGCGTCTCCGCGATTCGCAACGAGTCCGAATCGCAACCCTCAGAAATGCAGAATGACCGCGACTCCATCGGATTGCTCACCTACGCGATAGCCAGCACGCTCTATCGGATCGCCATCTTTGGAGCGATCGGTTGGCTGGCCGTCAACTTCCTCGCGTCGATCGGTGCGACGACCGTTGGTTTGGTCGCCATCGCAATCGTCCTCTACCGCGTGTTGAGAACTTGGACCGCTCCCATCGTCCGACCACCACGCGAAATGGATCCCGTGAAAGCTCGCACACGGTCGCGATGGATGTTCGGTGCACTAGCTGCCTTGTTGTCGGCAGTCCTTCTGGTTCCGCTTCCTCACCACCTGAAGGGAACCGCGAACATTCGGCCGGTTCAACGGACCGAGGTCTTCGCCTTGGCTGCGGGACGTTTGGAATCGGTTGCTGAAATAGGACAGGCCGTCCAGTCCAACGGGCTGGTCGCGAAACTGGTTGACTGGAAGTCCTCGCTTCAGACACAGCGTCTTGAGGGAGAGATCGCGGAACTGGAAGCTCGCTTGAAAGGGGTTCGCATGAATCGAGCCAGTTCCACTGCATCCCAGCAACCTTCCACGAACATCCCGACGATCGAATTGGCTCTGCAATCCAAACGGGACGAATTGCGAACAGTGCAAGCGGAATCGGCACATCGCGAAATCCGTGCTCCCCATGCGGGCCGGATTGTCGCGACCACGCCCAAACCCATCACGCAGTGGCAACGATCACGATCCCAAATCGGTTGGAGCGGTCAGCCGACCGAATCGATCAACCTTGGATCATGGATCAGCAGTGGAACTCCAATCTGCCAAATCGTTTCAGAAGATGCCTATCAAGCCTCGGTCCCCGTGGATGCTTCCGAAATCGGATGGGTCCGAGAAGGGCAAACCGCCGTCACGCATTTCCCACAAGGTGCAGCGTGGCACGGTCGGATCACACAGGTCGGCACGCGGCCAAACGAGCAAGACGGGACCTACGAAGTCACCATCGCACTGGATCCTGATGAGCGGCCGTTCGATTTCGCTCCGCCAACCGACTGGATCATCGAAGCCGTGATTGATGTGGAGACAACGTCGCTGTGGGACAGAACCCGCCACTGGTTTGCCACCCAATTTCGCATGGACAACTGACGACCATCCGTTCCTTTCGATCAATCCGTGGCGGTCGCTGCTGGCCAGAGGCGAACCGTTCCGTCTTCCGATGCCGTCATCATCAAGTCCCCCTCGTCGGTCAAATCCAAAGCCGACAACGCATCCTTGTGACCTCGCAGTTCCAACAACACACGGCCGAATTGGTTCTGCTCGCCCTGCAGGGCTCCCTGGGCAATCGGATCCCAAACTCGCACCGATCGATCTTCACTGGCGGTGAACAAGCGAAGCGGGTTGGTCAACATCGCCAAATCCGAAATCGGTTCGGCGTGGCCAATCAATTCAATAGGAGGTCCTGCTTCAGCGGTCTTCTTCATGGGGTTCGCCAACCAATCCTCGACATTCCACATTCTCGCGACGTTGTCGGATCCACCGACCGCGACCCAATGAGAGTTGTCTGAAAAACGGCCGACGTTCAGCTTGCCAAGCGACGGGTCAGCCACCAATTTGAGTTTCGCGTCGCCATCGAGTTGCATCATCGTCGCGGCACCTTGATTGCTCGTCGCTAGCAAACACGATCCATCGGCACTGAAGTCCAAGCATGCGATCCCGCCCTGCAGAACCGGATCATTCCATTGTCGAACGGATTCGAATGTTCCTGCGGTTTCGTCGAAGTCCCAAACGCGAACTTGAGAATCGTCTCCGCCCGTGGCAAATCGAAAGACGGCCTTGGGGGAGACCGCGATTGCACGAATGGTTCCTTCGTGAGGTGACTCCAACTTACCGATCGTTTTTCCCGTTTCTGCATCCCAGACTTTGACACTGCGACTGGCTGTGATCACACGGCGATCGCCGCCTGCAAACATGGCTCGCGTGACAGCACCGTGAGCCCGGTAGCTGGTCAAATGCGTGTTGGATTTCTCATCCCAGAGGAACGCTGCGTTTCCGTGCATCGTGACAAATCGATCACCCTGCAACGACTCAACCGCCGTGCACTCGCCAATGCGTTCTGGCAACTCCACCGCTGCGATGCGTTTCGCCGATCCGATGTCGCCCGACATGTCCCACGTTTCGATGCGACTGGTTCGCTCACCCGCTGGCGTCACGACCACCCGGCCGCGTCGCCCATCCGTCGAAAACGACACGCCGCCAATAGTGGGCCGACCACCAACCGCTTTGGTTTGGTTCTGCAAAAACGACTCCGATAGCAAACGTTGCTGGTTGCCACTGGAGAGATCCCACCAAACCACGTTGAAGATGGTTCGATCGGTTCGCTTGGATTGATCGATGGTGATCGCCTGACGTCCGTCGTGGGCAACGACCAATTCCGTCAAAAAGCCATCCATCTCGAAGCGGTCTGCCCAAGTTCGGTCAGACCAACGCCAACGCATCAACGATTGATTGTCCGATCCAATCCAAACGCTTTCGGAATCCCCAGCGAACACGGCTGTGTTGATTCGAAAGCCGAGCAAATCATCGATCGGTTCGCCAACCGGTTCGCCCGACTGCAAGTCCCAGACACGGCCTCGCCCCGCACGGTCGCCACTGAACAGCCAACGGTTGTCTGGCGAGATCGCCAGGGCCGCGACGGATTCTTCGTGCCCATTCAGACGATGCAGCAACCGAGGCGAGACTGACTTCGACGGACTCAACTTCCAAACCAAAACATCGGACTCAGGCGAACTGGAACCGGTGGCGAGAAGACCTCCATCTTTGGAAACGGCCAGCACATCATTCAGTCCCGTGCCACGGACGCTGCCAAGTTCTGTTCCGCGATCAACGTCCCAGATGCGAACGACGGCGTCAGCGTTACCAAGGAACAACCGTCGATGCACGGGGTCCATTCGCATCGACATCGCACCGAACGCGGTCCCCTCTTCCAGCCTGCCTTCGGACTCCCGCCCGTGATTCGCCTCGGGTGATTCTGGTTGCCCCGAAGCAATCGTCCATCGCGTGTCGAAGCGAGACGTCTTGGGATCAATCGACAAGACTCGCGCCGTGTGATCACGACTGGAGGTCACCACCTTGGTTCCATCGTGACTGAACCGAGCCGACCAAATTTCGTCGTCGTGAGCGGTTGCTTCCAAAGCGTTCCAACCGCTCGACGCCGCGTCATTCTCTTTGCGAACGGAAACGGACGTGAAGTCTTCGTCCGATCCATTGTCCAACAATCCCGTTTCCGAATCCCAGTACCGGAGCGTTTGATCGTCACCCAAAGACAGGACTTCTCCCTGGGTCGCGGGAACAAACAAGGCCGCTTTGACAGCGCCGCCGTGACCCCGCAATGATCGCTCACGATCCCAAAGTTCAAGTTCGGCGTCACCAGGCGCATCCGCTCGTTTCCAAATCCGGACCACGTAGTCCTTGCCGGAGGTGATCAAGCGGTCGAGCGTCCGGTCGTAGCGAATGTCCTGCACGCCGCCTCGATGCATCGGCGTGGTCTCATTCAGCGAGATGGAGTCGGCTTTGCTGGTGCCGGAATCAGCATCGCCTGTCGACGCCAAATTCTGGACCGCGTTCTGAATGCTCTTCCTCGGATCGGCATCGATCAAATCGTCTTTTCCCCAGACGACGATATGCCCGTCGGTGTCGCCGCTCGCGAACATCGGCAAGCCATTTTCCAGCCAGACCGCGACTGCGGAGACCTCGGATTCATGTCGCATGAAACGACCGATTCGGGCCGCCGTTTCGTCTTGATCGGGTTTGATGTTCCAAACCGCAACGCGACCGCGAGCCGAATCATTCACGGCTGCCGATACCCACACGTTTTCACCTTCGCGAACGGCGGCGACCTTGGTGACCGGCCCGATGTGCCAGTGCTCGCTGTAACCAGGAACACCCTCATTGTCATTCGAACTCAGGTCCCAAACCCGGACCGTGCGATCGGTGGACGACGAAACCAAAGTGTTTGAATCAACGAAACGCAGGTCGCTCACGGGTCCGTCATGCATCGGCAAACGCAACGTTCGCTTCGAGAGATCCCCGCTCCAAATTTCGATCCTTCCATCGAGCATTCCGATCGCCACTTGGTCGCCGGAAGCATTCATTGCGGCGGTGGTGATGGATCCGCCATCGGGATCACTCCATATCGCGTTGATGAGCAATGGGAATCCAGGTGCGGCCCTCCGCTCGCTTCGCTCGACCCGCCCGGAGGGAGGGTGAAGTTTGGAAGATTGTGCACCACTCGCAATCGAGAACGTTACCAGGCGTCCATCGTCCTGCGTGATCAAACCCCGCTGTTTGTCGCCGACTGGATTTTCCGCCAACGACAACTCATTCGCGATCACTGGCAGCGAGGCAACAGCCTTGGACTGATGAACGGTGGCAGACAGCCAACGCAATTCCCATGGCAACGGTTCCTCGGGAAATCGTTGACGATAGCCAGCGGTCAATTCCGAAAGGATGCGTCGAGCGTCGGAAAACTCGTTCCGATCCACACGTGCTTTGGCCAGCCCGATCTGCGAAACATACGACTCATATTCCGCCTCGGCTCGAGCGATTTCAGCCTTCTTCTGAGCAACCAGGGCGGCGTTTGCACTGATGCGAGCCTCCTCTGCATTTGACTCGGCGCGTTTTTCGTTGCGTTCTGCTTCCTTCGCATTCCTATCAGCGAGCTTCGCGTTTTCGACGGCTTCCTTCGCATTCGCATCCGCCTTCTCCGCATTTTCTTTCGCTAACTTTTCCCCAGCCAGAGCGCGATCTAAGTTTCTATTTGCCAATTGCAAATTACTTTCCGCTCGATCGGTCTCCGCTTCAGCTCTTTTCCTTTGCTTCTCAGCTTCAACGCGTCTCAACTCGGCAATCTCAGCCTGTCGCCGAGCCTCTTGTTCTTTCGCGTTGATCGTCACCAATGCGAAGGCACCGCCGACAAAGATGAACAACTACATCGCGGCGACGGCACGCTTCAAGAACTTGA
>NZ_JBICHO010000019.1:0-2927 GCF_043100905.1 Rhodopirellula sp. JB055
AGGGTGTTTCGAACTGTTTTCGTTTGGAATGGGGAGGAGCGGGCGCTGGAATGTCGGACCTCGCACACGGAACATTTGGGGACAAATGTTCTACTCTGAGTCGGTAGAACAGTTGTCCCCAACTGTTCCGCCTCACAGCGATCTTCGCGAAGGATGGTTCGAACTGTTTTCGTTTGGAATGGGTGGGAGCGGGCGCTGGAATATCGGACCTCGCACACGGAACATTTGGGGACAAATGTTCTACTCTGGTGCAGCGTCGCTTTCGGATCGCTGTTTGAGGTCGTTTAGCATGGAGAGCCAGAAGTCTTTGTCGTGGTCGGTGGTGGGTTGGAACGACGACAGCTTTGGCAATGAGTTGACCAGGCGTTCGAGTCGATGGTGGGCCTGTTCGGGGTGATCGACGTGAGTGGTGTAGACGGATGCCAAACCTTCTTTAAGACGCTGCTGAAAATACGTCAGAGGGCGAAGCCATTCTGCGTTCTGGCTGGCTTGGTATTGGCGGTCCATTTCTTGGAAGCTTCGGTCGAGATGAAATGCAATCAGAAAAGGAGCCTTAGGGTCGATCGCCGTCAATGTCTGAACCACGTCGTCAAGTGTTTCTCCTTCCAATGGATACCAATTGAAAATCGGATGGGCCAGCGTCTCTGCTGCGAACTGGATAGGTAAATCGAGCCGACCTTCCCTTTGCATTTCGATGGCGGCGAGGAAGAGTTCACGCGACAACAGCCAGTCAGGGGCAGTCGGGGTGGTGATCATTTGCGAGCCTCCGCCGAAACCGCCCATTGAAAAACCGTAGGCTGCATTGGGATCGCTGTAGTCCCACTTGGTCTCCCCTGACTCCGGATCGATCTCACGTTGTTCGTAAACAGCAACCGCCTCATCGACCTGCTCATGGACGTATTCGGCGATCCAATCTGGAGTTGCAGTATGCGGGCCGGTCATCTTTACAATCCGCATGGCAACTGACCAAGCTGACTGGCGAGCGTAGTAGGCCTCTCCCGCAGCATTGTTCATGGAGCGGTCTTCGTGACTAGCCTTCGAAGCCGACATCCTTAAGTCGTCGGAAGCTTTTCCGAGCTGTTGAAGCAAAGTCTCTGTTTTCGATCGGCCATCGACGGTCGCTCCAGACTGACTGAAAAATTCAGTCACTGATTCCTCTCGCTCTGCGTAAAAAGTGTTCCCTTGGACGCCTGAAAGATACTGGTTGAGCAACGTGATGGCTGCGATTTTAGCCTTCTCATTGCCATCCACCAGCGTCTCGCCGAGTGGTCGAAGGCCAGGGGTTGGAAGGTAGTTGTCAAAGGTTTGCGTCAGATAGCCCATGAAACGTTGGTTCGGAGGGCTTTGTCCCCCAAAGCCGCCTCCATTTTGGTCTGGAGTGTCATCAATGATTTGAGTCCCGTACTCATTTGCCAACTCCAACGTGACTCGAGCGGCTTCTTCGCGTTTGGGCGTGTTGCGAGACAGCAACTCAACCGCTCGCATGGCTTGGCCAATACGTTCCATTTGTTGTTCGCGACGGAAGACTCCGAGCCAATGATCGAGGTTTTCGCCGAGATAAATTTTCTCGCCGCCGGTTGAGTCGATTCCTTCAGCCAGCGATTTCTCGGTGGAGGGTGCTATGGTTTCTTCCGTTGAATTATGGACGTCCTCCTCCACCGCAACCTGGGTGTCTTTGCCATCCGTGGTCACCGTCACCAAACCCTTGTCGGTTTTGATTTGGATCACGACCGTTGCGAGCAAGGCCGCTGCTGCGAGCCATCCCAACGGCCCAAACCACGCGGTCCAGTTGTGTTTGCCGCCGCCCGGTGGTGGTGAAGCAGGTTTCGTTGCCAGCGGAAATGATGGTGTGATCGGTGCGTCGGACACCGGGGTCGCTTCCGCTCTCCTGAGCAACGCTTTCAAGTTGGCAACGCCGGACCAGGTTGCAAGTCGCTCGGCGACGACCGATCCGCTGGGACGCTGGTCAGGTTGCCGGTGCATCATTTGACCGACAAACGTTTCCAGTTCCGATTCGACCGAAAGTTGCAAACGGCTCAACGGAGGCGGAGTCGATCGATTGGACTCGCTCGTGATTGCCAACACGCGTGCCGCCAAGCCACCTTCGTTTGCATGCGGCCAACGGCCAGAGATCAAACGGTACAGGGTCGCGCCGAGCGAATAGATATCCGACGCCGGTTGGACTTTTCGGCTGTCAAGCAACTGCTCGGGCGACATCGCGGGCAAGGTGCCCATCAGGTGTCCCACGGTGGTCAGTCGGTCGTCCGTTGCTAGCGGATCGTCGCCCGCCAGAACCAAACCAAGGTCCAATAGTTTGACGGTTCCGTCTCGGGTGAGCATCAAGTTCGATGGTTTTATGTCGCGGTGGATCAGTCCCGTTTCATGCACATGCATCAGTGCCACGGCGGACTGGCGAGCGATCTCGCAGGCATCCGCGACCGGCAGAGATTCCAGTCGGTGGGCGATCTTGCCGACGTCCATGCCGTCCAAGTGTTCCATCACCAAGTAGTGCCAACCAGAATGAGTTCCCGCATCGGTGGCACGGACGATTCCTGGATGTTCGAGTGCCGCGACGGTTGTCATTTCTCGATCAAAACGATCCAGCCATCCAGGTTCCATCACGCGGTGAGGTGGCAGCAACTTGATCGCGCACTGTCGTTTCAGTCGGTTGTGACGAGCCAAGCACACCATTCCCATTCCGCCCTGCCCGAGTTGCCCGAGAATCTCGTACGGACCGATTTGATCGATGGGGAGATCCGCGGAGGTGTGGGGAACCCTGGTGCCCGCGGACATCAATTGAGCGACCGCGAATTGACAGGCCGATTCGGCTAGGACGGAGTCTTCCTCTGAGTCGGCATTGGCAATCGGAGACAACGCGTTCCGCATTTTCGGAATGCGTGATTGGCATTGTTCGCACTGATCGACGT
>NZ_JBICHO010000020.1:0-17981 GCF_043100905.1 Rhodopirellula sp. JB055
CGGATGAATTCCGATTCCTCGAAGACAGACTGCTGGACTACACCGCCGAAGCTCCCATCGTCGAACCCATTTTCGACACCGCCTCGGTCGTGCCCTATTCATTTGACGACGTTCGATTGTTCGTCTCGCTCGATGGATCGATTTCAGGCAACAACAACAGCGTGCTTGTCAGCGTCAATCCTTTCACTGGTCAAGTCGACCGGTTGATCGGTCAGTCGGGCCAGCCCACCGGCGACCTCGCCATCCGTGATGACGGAGAGCTCTTCTCCTACAGCCTTGGTCCACAGAGCGGCCAGGAAAACAATGGAAATGTCGGCAACTTCCTGAATATCAGCCCGTTCGATGGTTCCGCGACCAACGTTGGCGACGATGGAATTTCCTACCTAAGAAACAATGCCGCAGGAACCGACCTGGAAGCGGACCCCAATGGACAACTCGACATCCATGCGATGGCGTTTCAGCCCAGCAACAGTTCCAACAGCATCAACACATCGGTCGTCAGTGACAACGAGCGTTTCTTCGTGGTGGGAGAACGCGACAACAACGGCCGCGGCGGCGAAATTCCAAATGAACTGACCCGCAACCTTTTGTACCAAGCCGTTGCCTCGAATGGACAAATCACTTCACTCGGCAGCACCAACACCGACGCTCACCGCAATTTTGATGGCACCATCCCCTACCGATCGTTCTATGGAACGACTTCGGCGGACGTTGAACATGGTGTGATTGACACAGGTTTCATCTACGACACCGGTGGCGACGGAGGCGACATCACTGGGTTGGCGTACATCCCTGGCGGTTTCGCGGGCGCGTCCATGCTGGCGACCACCGATCTGGGCGGGATTCACGCGTTTGATCCCAACGACACCATCGCAGCTCCTCAAGACAACATTGAGCTGTCAGGCTACAACCGCGTCATCCAAACCACGTATTACGGGCGTGTGGTTGCGGATTCCAATCACACCAGTGCGCCGTTCGACTTTGCGACCGGCGAGCAATACCCCGTCTTCCAGAGCCTGACATTCGGCCCACGGACGGTGGAAAATGGTCGTCTGCAACAAATCGTTTTCGCTGCGACCGAAGACGGCTGGTTGTATGCGTTGCAGATCGATGGCCAATCGGTCAAACCAGCCAACGTTTTCTACAACGGGCGTTCGGCGATCGAAATGCACTTCTCCAGCGGACTTTCCGTAGGCGATGGTGCACGGGACGTGACCGGCATCGCCTTCAGTAACTTGGAAAACAACCCTTGGCACGTCACCACCGACCGGCGCGGCGATGATGGTCACGGGATGGTCTTCGATGACTCGCAAACCCGGATCAACACCACCGGTGGTGCCAGCCTGTACTACGGCTTTGAGGTCACCAGCAATGCAGCGGACAACACGATTGCCCGTGCCGACAATGATCCCCTCGGACAGATTGCACCAGGCGGCAGCCAAGGTTCGGTCGTTTCAAGACCATTCGATTTGAGCGAAGTCAACTCCGCCGACAAGCCGACCCTGTACTTCAGCTACTACATCGACGTCGAAGCGGACGACGACTACCTCCCCACGCGTGATCAGAGCGATTCCTTCCGTGTCTTCGGTGCGGGCGATGATGGCGAGTGGAAGTTGTTGGCGACCAACAACGACTATCGTGAACTACCGTTCTACGACGAATACGATTACTTCAACGAAACGGGAATCGTTGTCCAAGAGATCTTCGACGACGGCAACGATTGGCGTCAGGCTCGCATCGACATTTCTCCTCTGGCGGGCAGCGAGAACGTTCAAATTCGATTTGACTTCTCCACGTCGGGATCGATGCGCACCCACTTCGGGTCCATCAATGTTTCCGGAACCGCTGGCAAAAACTTGGTCGATGGCGAAGTCATCTCGTTCCTCGACAACGATGCCTTCACGGACTTCTCGGTCGCTATCCAAGACCCAGATCTGTTCAACGCCTACACGTCCTTGAACAGCCTGAACTACACGTACCTGTACGAAACGGTCCTGGGCCGCGACATCGTCTTCCCATCGGGAGCCGACCTGGAAGTCGGTGATCAGGTCACGGTCACCGGCCCCAACGGCCCGACCGTCCTCACCTTCACAACCTCCCCCTCGTCGACCCCCAAACCGCTCAACGAGGTCGTCTTCGATGTCGGCATGACCGCCGATGACGTAGCACGTGCCGTCGTTGCGTCGGTCGACAAATCGTTGGCACCGTACTTCGAAAGCAACGGCACAGTTAGCTTCCGAGCTGCCACGGATGTGGTCGTCGATGCGAATATCGCCGCGGGTCAATCCAACCCGACCGAAATCATCGGCACCGCGACTCGTGTCATTGTTCCAACGGAAGCGACGTTCGAATCCGGAGAACAAATCCTGGTCACCGGACCGGACGGAGTGGTGACGACCCTGACTTACACCAGTGTCGACAATTCGATTCCACCGGACACGTTCTTCCCAGGCGAGATCTATGTGGATCCACTGGACACCAAACAAATCATCGCCTCAAAGATTGTTGAGCAATTACCACTCAACACCCAGGCGTATGTGGATGCTTCGGGAGACGTCGTCTTCCTCGATCCCAACACGACAGCGAATTTCATTGCTGCCCCGACAGCGATCACCATCGTTGAAGAACCAGCCAACGAAGCTCGGATTGAATTCCAGATTCCCAACGGAGCTTCGATCGCGGACAATGAAACAATCACATTGGTCGACGTCGACGGAACGAGTTACACGCTTCGATTCGCTGACAGTGGCCAGCCTGACGTGATTGGCGACCGAGTCATCCCGTTCTCCGATGACGATGCCGGCACAGCCGGTTCGACGCTGGCCCGTCGAATCCTGCAAGACCTGCCGACCAACTTCAGCGCCGTGGTCAACGGCAACACTCTGTCGGTCGCCGCCACCAGCGTCACATCAACCAATGGCACCATCACACCCACAATCGCTGCGGTCACTGAGACGGACGACATCTACGATTTCAATCTGCCCTCCGGTGATTTGCTGCATCACGGAGAGGAAATCACCATCGCTGGCGGATTCCCAACGACGACCATCACGTTTGTTCGCGAAGGTCTGAGTGTCGCTAATCCTGGTGACGTACAGATCTACTTCAACCGTTTCTCAACGGCAGAAGAATTGGGATCCAACATCGTGTTGGCTCTCAATGAAATCTCGAACGGGTTCCAAGCGTACCTGGACCAAAATGGCGACGGATTCCGTCTGGCAGGCAATGTCGCATTCACGTTCCTCGATACGGCGACCACAGCCACCACACTCTCGGATTCGTCGATCGAGACCTACGCGATTCCGATCACGTTGCCCAAGGGCAGCGAGATCCTTCCCGGTGATTCCTTCACCGTCTTCCGCAAGGACGATCCGTTCTCGCTCAACTCACAGACCTACACGTTTGTGACCACGCCACCGGCCAACCAATTCGAGATCTTCTACGACGTCAACGACACCGCCGATGCGCTCGCTCGCCGTGTGCTTTCCGCGATCGACAGTGAACTGCAAGGCGTCATCGTCAATGATCGTGAAGTTCATCTGCTGAACGCCAAATCGGTCGAAGTTGCTCTTCCTGATTCCTTGGTGGTGTCCTTCGCAACCGTTGTCAATCCAGATGTCAACGCTCCCTTCGACACCCGCCCGACTCCGATTCAAGTCGCGGTCAACCAGACGGGCAACGAAGTCGCCGAACAGATGCGAAAAGCGTTTGCCGAAGGCTTTGGACGAATGGCGTCCGTCGCGACAGGCTTCGACCAAATCGCAGCTTCCGATCAATATCCCATCTATGGTGGGGACACAATTCGGTTGTACAACGCGATGGCCACTGACATCGGGTCCTACGGGCTGTCCCAAATGGAAACGTTCTTTGGAACGTCCATGCCCGGCGATGAATTCGGAACCGGTGAATCAACGAGTTACGCTACCAGCCAAATCCGTACGGCCGGTGCCGCCAACAACCAAGTCGAAGGTGTCTACATCGACGACATCATCATCGGTTTGGCCGAGCGTGGTGAAATGGTCATCGATGCTCCCGCGAACAACACCAACTATGTATTCGACCCAGCGATTTTGCCGGACACCCACCCGCAATCGGTTCAGCCAGAACGCCAAAACGAAACGTTGGTCGGTCCTTATTCTTTGGAAATCCGCACCGCCGATGAATACGGCGTTCCACAGGACTACGACCCAATCAATTTGGAACTGGACGAACAAGTCAGTTCTGGCCGCTCTTTCGATTCCAACGACCGATTGGCCGACGGGGCTGTCACCTTGGTCGCTCCCGCTGGATTCACGTTGATCGATGTTGGAACCAGTCTGGATTCGACTGTTACAGCGAGCGACACGTTCGTCTTGGATGATGGCACCCGTCAACTCACCTTTGAGTTCGACAGCATTCTCGATAGCAACGGTGTCGAAACCGGAAACGTTCGCGTGCCGTTCGATCCGAGTGGCACCGATCCTGCCGATGTGGCGAGAGCCATTCGCGATGCGATCAATTCACCGCAAGTCCAAAACGTTCTCGCGATCACAGCGGCAACATCCGACAGTGCTGAACAAGGTGCGTCCAGCTCGTCCCGAGTCGAGTTGTTCGGCGACGCCATCACGCTCAACCCCAGCGGTGGGCGATTCATCAAAATGGATTTGGTCGCGGAAGAAACCGCCGCTGGCATCGCAACGAGCCGGCGGATCGCGGTCATCGATCACGATGAAGACACCGTCGAATACCTCAACTTCTTTGATCAACTGGCTCAGTCATCTGTTACCGGCTTCGTCAATGGAGACGTCGACACGTTCGTTGGCATTGGAAAGATTGGCGACGCAGTCAACCTGGGCGTCTCCCCAGGCAACATTGTCGACGACTTGACCGTCCTTTCCTCCGACCCATTGAACGACACGGATTCCGTTCGAATCTATCTCTCAGCGGGCCAATCGATTGACATTGATGTCGATTCGGCCGGTTTCACCAAGGCGGGAGATGCGCTTGAACTACCAGTCATCTCGGTCTTGCAAGCTGGCGCCGACTTTGACGTCACATCAAACATCATTGGTTTCTCTGGTTTCACCCCCACAACAGCTCCTGGCGAAACCATCGGCGGCGCGTTCCTGAACTTCACGGCACCAACAAATGGTTTCTACGATGTCGTCGTCAGCAACAGCGCTGTCTTCGGCGGTGGCCCGATCAGCGTAACCGACCAACAGTTTGGAGAGTACCAACTGACCATTCGGCCGGACGCGGACAACTCGGCACGTGTTCCTGACCGTGACGTTCTGATGGTCGACTATCAGTTTGGCATCACGGATGTGAACCGCACCGATGACCAAGGCCAGATCCTCATCAGCAGCAACTTCATCTCCAATTCGGCCAACTACGGCATCTCCGCAACGTTGGGCGATCGCGGCCAAGGCAACACCTCCACCGGAGTCACCCAGGACACACTGCCCGGATCCGCTCGATTGCTCCGCAACGAAAATCCAACCGGATTGATTCCCGGTGCGGTCATCATCAACAACGTCGTGTCCAACTCGGGCACCGGTGGCATCTTGTTCGGTGGCGGAACCTTTGACGATGGCGAAAGCCCCGCGCCGAACCTGTTCGGACGCATCGTCAACAACACCGTGGTCAACACGGGTGGTGGTGACGGGATCACCGTTGATGGACGTGCCAATCCAACACTGCTAAACAACGTTGTTTCCGGATTCGACGTCGGCATCCAAGTCGACACGACGACGTCAGGGAACACCGTCGTGGGCGGCAACGCCTTCCACGAGAATGGCACGGATTCGACGCTGCCCATCGCCAGCTCGTCGATCATCATTCCGGATGGAACCGCGTTGTTCCAAGACCCATCGCGGTCGCTGTACATCCCGGTCGAAAACAGCCCGATCATCGACAGCTCATTTGCTTCGCTGCCTGATCGCAACAGCTTCTTCAACACGGTCAAGAACCCGTCCGGTATCTCCGCTTCGCCGATCATCGCCCCTGCCTTTGACGCCTATGGACAACCTCGCGTCGATGGGCAATCGAGCGGCTCCGGTGGTGCAGGTGCCAATGTCTTCATCGACCGCGGTGCCTTGGATCGGGCCGACGACGGTCGTCCGGTCGCATTGCTGATCAACCCGTTCGATGCCGACGGTGTGGAAGCAGCGGCTCAGAACACCTCCTCCGGCGACACGGACCCCGGCAGTTCCTTCGTTCGTCTGACGAACACGGAAGAGACCGTCGAATTCTTTGAAATTCAATTGGTGGATCCATCAGGCACCGGCCCTGACCCTGACACCATCACGGTTGACTCCGTTTTGTTGACCGAGAACGGCCGTCGCTTGCTTCCTGATCGCGATTTCACGTTCGGCTACAGTGCCAACAGTCGCACGATCCGGTTGACACCGTTGGCTGGCTTGTGGCGTCAGGACGCTGTTTATGAAATCACGCTGAACAACCAGTCGCGAATCGCGTTTGATGCCGTCAGCGGAGATCAAATTTCGGATGGCGATCAAGTCACGGTCGTGGACTCGGCCGGCCGACCAACCGTCTTTGAATTCGAAAGTGGCATTTCCGTCACGGTCCCTCAAACATCCACCCTGCGTGTTTTGGATGTCACGAGTGGATTCAGTGATCGCGACGTGTTCACGATCACCGCGCCGGACGGAACCAGCCAATCGTTCGAAATCAACCTCACCGGTTCAACGGCTGCGGGCAACGTGGCGATCGACCTGGCCGGTGTTGGCAACATCGCCGACATCCGCGATGCAATCCTTGGTGCGATCAACTCCGTCGATTCCGGCACCGGGCAAACGTACGCTCAACTCCTGAACTTGGCTCCCGTCGCGATCGGATTCGATTCGATTCAATTGGGAACCCTTTCCGGGCATACAGTGATTTTGGGAAGCGGCGGGTCCACCGTCGATGGAATCGAACTCATTGGCACCACAAACGGTGTCGAGTCCGGCCAGAGCTTCCTCTACACGAGCAACGGAAACACAGTTGAATTCGTCTTCGACGATAGCAACTCGTTTGTCGAAACAGAAACGATGCGTCAGGTGCCGATCACCCGCACCAGCACTCCCGACGAAATCGCACAAGCGATCGTCACCGCAGTTGGCGACGTGCCACTGGGACTGGATGCCGCTCAAGCCACTGGCGACGGCAGTGTCCTTCTCGGTGGGTTGGCGTCCGATGTTTTGGACATCACCAATTCCCAACTTTCGCGTTCGGGCATGCCGGGCGTCACAGAATCGTTGTCCCTGACGGTTCCCGCCGGACAAACCGGTGCTAGCGTCGATGGCACGACATTCACCTTGAACGTCGGTGGTGTCGCCACCACCTTCCGATTCACGACCGATGCCTCTCTGACCAGTCCTGATCGTTTGATTCTGGTTGCAGGTGGCGACGATGCCTCCACCTTGGCAGCGAAAACATCCGTCGTCATCAGTGCGGTCTACCCGGATGAATTGGCCCCAGTGGCGACGGCAAATTCGATCAAACTCAACGAAGCTTCCGCCATCGTTCCTGCGGGCGAAGTTCGCACGGTCACAACGATCGCTCCAGAAACCAGCGGCTTGATCGCCAGCGGCATCAGCGGGGGTGCGGTTCCAGTTGAGTTCCTGCCCTCGACCACCTTCAGCGAAGCTTCCGTTGCTGCGACGCTGCAACGAACCATCCTGAATGCGAACCTAGGACTGGAAATCTTCGCTCCTGGCGGCGGCACTTTGTTGATCGACGGTGCCAACTCCGTCACCGCTCAGTTCACCCGCAAGGGCGTTGTCGATGTCACCGGCCTGAGCATTCCCGCCGTATCGGACTTGGCCGGTAATCCAGTCCGCGAAACGCGAGTCAACGATGAAACGCGATTCACCATCATCATGCCCGAAGTCCGCTTCGATTTTGGTGATGCACCTGCCAGCTATGCCACCCTGCTCGAAAGCCCTCTGAACAGTTCCATTCCTGGAAATGGTGCTCGGCACGCCGTCATCAGCGATGGCACCTCCATTCAACTGGGCCGCAGTATCGACACCGAACTCGATGGCACGCCGTCCAACTCGGCGACCAACGATGTCGTTGGCGACGATGTCACGATTCCGATCTCGGCAAGCAGCGTCGCGCCATCGGTTTCTCTGACAACCGACACTGACATCATCGACATCGAAATCATCGCGATGCCGACCGTCCGAGAAACGATCACCTTGGTCGTAGGCCCCCAAACCTTCACGTTCGAATTCTTGGACGCAGCGACCAACCCATCCCCTGGCAACATTCCGGTGTTGTTCAACTCGGGCAACACGCTCCGCGAAATTGAAATTGCGTTGCTGACCGCCATCCGTCCGCAATTGGACTTCACCGGCGGTGGTGTGGATGCGTTGACTCATCCGACCAATTCGGCTGGCATTCGAGTTCGCGCCATTGACGATGAGGATGGTGTCTCGATCGTCCGCTTCGATGATGGACTGAATTTCTTCCGCGTCTTTGGCGAACCTGGAGCCGGTGGACAAGTCCTCACGTCACTCAACGCGGATCAGGTCCTTGGTTTCTTGAACCCCTTCGATGAAGCGGGCACCGACATCGCTGTCGACGTCGTTGGCGGTGGCTTGCTGAATGGTTGGATCGACTTCGACCGCAACGGCGTCTTCGATGACGACGAGCACGTCTTGTCAAACGTTCCCGTCACCACGGGCACCAACATCGTCAATGTCACCACCCCACTGACCGTCGGCGGACTGCCGTTTGACACCTGGGCTCGTTTCCGTGTGAACGATGCGGGCAACATTGGTCCGGATGGAGTTGCAATCGGTGGCGAAGTGGAAGATTACCTCGTCTCGGTTCTACCCATTCCATTGCCAGAACCAGAGCCTCGGTCCTACACCGCGTTCGAAGACGCGACCCTCGACGTGGACGCTTCGCAAGGTTTGATCAGTGCCGCCAACCGCGCCGGACAACTCTTGCCAGTCCGTTACTTCGTGGTGGACGAACCCACCAACGGAACGCTCGAAATCGACACCGATGCAGGTGATGATTTGAATGGCAGCTTCCGCTACGTTCCTGATCCAGATTTCTACGGGATCGACACCTTCACCTATCGCTTGTCGACCCAGCAAAACTTGGGCAACATCGACTGCGAAGTCGACGCTGGCGACCCACCGGTTTGCGGAACCGTGACCGTCAACGTGGTTCCTGAAAACGACGCCCCCGGTGCGACCGATCAATCCTTTGTGATGGTCGAAGCCACTGCAACCAATGGTGGTGCACCACTGACAATCACCGCCGCGGAATTGATCGCGGGATCCTCGCCTGACGCGAACGCACAATTCAATGTGGGTTCCGGCTCCGACGTGCAAGACGAACCCAACCAAACCGTTTTTGTGCATTCGATCACGGCCGGCGGAACAACGATCAACAAAGACAATCGTTTCGCCGAAGCCAGCACGCCAGAAGGTGGCAAGCTGACCGCGATCTTCAACCCGACGAACGAGTGGATCACCGAGATCACTTACACGCCAGCGGTTGACTTCAACAGTGACAACGGAACCACCGTGGGCGGTCTGTCCGTCGACGCGTTCACGTTCACGTTGATCGATAACGGCATCTCGGAACTGCCCGCCGATCTGGAAACCAACCTGAACGCTTCGCTCAGCCAAGCTGAACGTGACGTGCTCGGAATTGCCAACGGCGTCCGGGATCAGTTCGACGCCATCGGGCCCATTTCGCAACCCGCCACCGCCCGCATTCGCGTCACGCCACAGAATGACGCTCCTGTGTTGTCCGCCGACTACGTGGGTCTGACAGACGCCAATGGCGATGCGAACACGGACTACACAGGCTTCTTCACCGGAGCCGTTCCAACGCCAACCGAAGACACCGTTTTGGTGTTCCCGACGGCGTACTTGACTCGCAACGACATGGCTGGGCCAACCGATGCGGTCGATGAAAACTCGGGCACGAACAACAACGATGCACCGGTGGTCGTGACCGCCGTCGCATTGGTCGACCCGACCCAAGGTACGTTGACACTGGATCCGAACACGAACGAAATCTCGTTCTTGCCGGCTGCAAACGTGTACGGCGAAGTGGAATTCATTTACACCGCCACCGACAACGGCATCAACGAAGACACGAACGTCGGCGACGTCAGTGATGACGCCGACCGAGGCGATCGAAATCCTGCAGGGATCTCCGTCACCCAATCGGCGACGATCTTTGTTGAACCAGTCAACGATGCTCCGGTTGCATTCGACCGTTATGCCAACACCATCGAAGACACACCTCTGACGATCAGCGACACGATGCTGCTCGGCGGTGTGAACGTGACACCATCGGCCATCGTCGCAACCACTTCGTCGGTCACCATGGCCGACGCCGACCAACTGCGAGATGGCGAGACATTGATTGTCACCGCCGGCAACGGACGCCGCGTCGTGGTGGAATTCAATAGCACTGGGACCGCCTCGATCGGAACCGACCGGGTCGTTCAGTTTGCCGACGGAGAAACTGCGGATGTTCTGGCCGCTCGTCTGGAGCTGACGCTTCGTTCGCTCGGATTCGGCGGAACCGTCAATGGTGCCACGATCACGTTCGACGCCTCCGGCCAACTCGCGTTTGTTCCTGGGCAAAACGCTGTGGTGGTCGATTCCGCTGCCGGCCGAATCACTGTTCCTGAAGGTGGTTTGATCTCCGACGGTGAAATCGTGACCATCACCGACAACACTGGCACACCGACACGTTTCGCGTTCACCAAGACGGGATCCGTCTTGGTCGCCGGTGCGGTCCCAGTCTCGATCAGCGACACCAGCACGGCCGAAGAGGTCGCCACGGCACTCGCAGACGCAATGCTGCTCGCTGGCTTCGGTGCCGTCGAATCGGCTGGCACGCAACAAGAATTCCGTGTCCGAATGGACAGCGTGGCATCGCTCAGCGTGAACCGCGCGGGTACGGGCTTGGTTCCTGACGGATCCGACGTGATCGTTCCCGCCGGAACCGGCATTCAAGCTGGCGATGCACTGATCGTCGAACTTCTCGATGGAACGGTCGTTGTTGCCGAATTCCAAACGGGAACGATGCTGATCGACCCAAATGCTGTCCTCGTTCAATACTCCATGGGCGATACGGCGGCTCAGATCTCCGCCGCGTTGGAAGCCGCCTTGGTCAGCCAAAGCGTGAACGCTCAATCGGTCACGCTGACCTCATGGCAGATTGACACGGTCGACATCGTTTCAGTGGATCCAAACGGAACCGCGATCACGTTCAACGGAACCGACCTCGTCTTGCCTGTCATCGGTGACTTGGTCAGCGGTCAAACGATCCTGTTGACGGACGAAAATGGTGTTGTTCGTCAAATCGAACTCAACACTACCGGCTCGCTGTCACCGGGCAACGACGCAGTCGTGCAGTACGATCCCGCCGGTTCCATCGAAGATGTCGCGATCTCGTTGGCTGATGTCCTTCGAACCTTGGATATCGGAGCAGCGGCCAATGGAAACAGCGTCACCCTGCTGACATCCAACGCAATCACCCGATCGCTGTCGCCAACCAGCGTCTCCTTCAGCGGCACGAACATCTTGGTACCTGCCGGTGACCGCTTGATCGACGGCGAACGATTCACGATCACCGACAATGCTGGGACCACCCACGTTGTCGAGTTCAATTTGTCTGGCCTGCCTACCGCAGGTGCCGATGTCATCGTGCCATTCACCGTGGCGGACTCCTCTGATACCGTCGCAACGACACTGCAAGAGCAATTGCGTGCTGCGGGCATTGGTGCCTTGGCTGACTTGTCTGCACTGGGCGTCCCTGCCGATCAATCCCTGGTTTCGCTACAACTGATTTCCGCGATTCGCATGGGCGAACTGACCGACGCCAGCGGCATGTTCGACAACCGACTCGGTACTCCGTTCAACGAAAACGAACAGAGCCTTCGAATCGTGTCGTTCTCGACACCAGGTGGAAACGCGATCGACATCAACTCGGTCCCTGCCGGTGCAACGACCGCGACCATCGACAGCGACGCAGGCGGAACGTACACGTTCACCGTGGAGACCACCCAAGTCGCAGGCCAAGACCGTCGCTACTTCAGCGGAGTGACATTCACTCCGGCAGAAAACTACAACAGCGAATTGCCGTTCGCCGCTCGCGAATTGCTGCTGTACACGGTCGAAGACGATGCCTTCACCCGCATCACGTCGCCTGCTGAGACGCGTCAAGACATCAACGCGATTCGTCGTTCGGTGAATGCCGCAACCATCACGATCACCGTGGATCCGGTCAATGACGCACCGGTCTTCAACAATGATCTGAACACCGTTGATGTTTTGGAACGAGACGATCTGTCGACCACCACGGTGGAAGACTTCTTGACCGAAATTTTCTCCGCATCGTCGACCGCTTCGGACGAGTTGCTGGGGCAGATTGTCACAGGATTCGAAGTCCGTCTGATCGCTGACCCGAACGGCGTTTTGGCCAGCCTTCCGGTTGTGAACTACGTCGGTGGCGACACAGAAGCGTCCCTCACCGTTGCTCCAAGCCCCGACAAAGTCGGCCAGGCAACGTTCGAGCTTTATCCAGTGGAAAGCGGAATTGCTCCTTCGCAAATCCCAGCCACGACGTTCACGGTCAACGTCCGTCCCGTCAACGACGCACCTCGCATTCGCACCGGATTGACCGACGATGCGGTGCCAAATGATCCGGACGAGGCTTACTCGATCTCCGGCATCACAGACACTGATGGCGATGGATTCGATGACCAAGCCGTGATCCAGTACACGCTGCGTGAAGACAACACCCAACCGACCGGCAGCAGCGACCCTGCCAACGCCGTCACGACGGGCAACTATTTCATCCCACTCAGTCGTGCGATCCCAGAAGCCTTGGTGCAAGTCGGCTCGTATCAGCGGATCGGTTTGTTGGACATCTACACCGTCGGCGCCGACAACGAAGATCAATCGCTCAACGTTGGCTTCCCCACCGGTGCTCCGCAAGAACTGGAACTGTTCGACTTCCCAGAGCAAACCGCCTTGGGTGGAACGCTGACGCCGAAGTTTGAAGGCACTCAGTTGATCGGATTAGAATACACGCCTCCCGTCGACTTCAACAACACCATCGACCCAACCACACCGTTCGATTCCTTCGAATTCCAGGTTCGGGATGACTTCGACGGTGACGGGGAAACCTATTCGACTGAGACGGGAACCTTGGTCCCCGACCGCCGCACTTCGACATCGATCGTTCAACTGAACCTGAACCCGGTCAACGACCGACCTCAATTCGTTGCCAACGATCTGTCTTACGAAGTCGCCGAAGATGGCGATCCTCAACGGATCAACAACTTCGCGGTCGGCATTGCTGCTGGCCCACCTTTGAGTGCGTTTGACGAAGTCGACTTCACCAACGGTCAAGACGTTCGCTTCACCGTGAAAACGTTGTCCTTCCTGGATGACGAACTGCAAGACTTCTTCATCCAAGGACCGGAGATCAGCGACAACGGTGTCCTGACATTCCAACCTCAGGAAGATGTCTACGGCACGTTCGAATTCGAAGTGGTCCTGACAGAAATCCTGCCTGGATCGAATCAACAAGAAAACAGCACCCGTGGTGACTTGCGGTCCTCGCTGCCCGTCACGCTGACCATTGATGTTCAACCGGTCAATGACCGTCCGTTTATCAAACCGGAATTCAGTGCACCGGGGACGAACCCGCTGGACTTCGCGTTGTCAGAGGACGGCACGTTCGATGTCTTGGTCAACGGCGACGGAACGTCACCTGGTCTGTTGGACGTCTTCGATGTTGGCCCCGCCAATGAATCGGCGGACAACACCCCCGGCGGCAATCAAACATTGTCTTTGACCACCCCGATCCCAGTGACCACGGCAGAAGGCGGCTCGCTGCAAAGCGTCACAGAAAACGGTGTCATCACTCGATTCATCTACACGCCACGAGCCAACTTTGTTGGAACGGACAGCTTCATCTACACCGTCACCGACGATGGCGTCACCGTCCCCGTTGGCAACAATGGCCAACCAATCGATGAACCTCGCATTGCATCGGGAACCGTCACCTTCGAAGTCTTCCCTGTCAACGACGCACCTCAATTCAGTGGTGCTGGCGATGTGACCAGCGATGAAGACCAAAACGATGGCGGCGGTCGCGGAAGTGTGATCATCGAAGACTGGGCGACCAACGTTCAAGCCGGACCTCCCGGAGCGGACGATGAAATTGGCACCGGAACGGACGGGCAACCACTCCGATTCGAAATCATCCAAACCTCAAACAACCCCGAGTTGTTCGTCACACCGCCATCGGCATCAATCGACTCCGAAGGCAACGCGACCCTGTCGTATGTGACCGCCGAAGACCTCAATGGATCGGCCACATTCACGGTGCAGTTGTTCGATGATGGACCAAACGACGCTGGCAATGGTGATATCAACGCGTCCACCGTCCGAACGTTCACCATCACGGTGGATCCGGTCAACGACGCTCCCACCTTCACCGCGGGACCGACCGTTCGCGTCCAAGAAGATCGTGGCCCCTACACGACGCAGTGGGCAACGAACATCTTGCCTGGACCGGCGGATGAGTCCAATCAATCGGTGTCATTCGAAGTCACAACAATCAACGCAGCGGATTCCGATCTGTTCACCCAAGAGGGACAACCCGCGATCTCGCCGGATGGCATCCTGACGTTCACCCCAGCTCTCAACGCCAACGGTGCAGTTGACTTGCAAGTCGTTGCACGCGACAGCGAAGGATTGGCCGGATCGCCGGTCACGCTGCGAGTGAACATTCAACCGGTCAACGATTTCCCGACCCCGAATGCGGACTCGTTCACCACCGATGAAGACACCATTCGGGTAATCAGTGCGGCTGAACTGTTGGCCAATGATGTCGATGTCGACTTGAACGACACTGATCCGGATGAGTTGCAAATCGTGATGAGCTCGCCGCAGTTCTCGCTGCGAGGTGCTCTGGTCACCTTCGATCCCGTCACGCAAACGATCACTTACGACCCAACCGTCTCGAGCGAACTGCAAGGGCTGAAACCAAGCTCCGCACCGCTGAACGATTCGTTCAGTTACGCAGTTGCCGACCGCGCGGGTGCCAACTCGACGCCGATCCGAACCAGCAACTCGGTGTTGGTCAGTGTCAGCGTCACGGGCGTCAACGATGGACCAGTGACCGAGCCCGATGTGCCGACATTGCAAAGCCCCGGCAGCACTGTCATTCGAGTCTTGGACAACGATGTCGATGTCGATGGCATCATCGACCCAAGCTCGTTGACCGTGACCAAGCAACCCGCGTTCGGGAGTGTGTCGATTGATCCAGTCGAAGGAACCATCACCTACACGCCGTTCACGAATTTCCCCGGCAATGATGAATTCCGTTACATGGTCGCTGACGATGACGGAACCTTCAGTTCGGAAGAAACGGTCACAATCAGTCCGAATGCGGCACCGGTTGGCCGCGACAGCGTCCGTTCAGGATTCCTCAACGAAGCGATCACGATCGACATCAGCAACAACTTCACCGACGCAGATGGGCTGGACTTCAGCTCCGTCCAAATCGAACGCCAACCATTGGCGGGTGAAGTGCAGAACGTCGGCGATGGAACGCTGCGATACATCCCCGCGGCTGGTTACACGGGTCGCGATTCGTTTGACTACTCGATTGCCGATTCCGAAGGTCGCCGCAGTGGATTGGCCACCGTGTCACTGCAAGTCGTCATCAGCCGTCTGCAAAACCCCGATCTCAACACCGACGTCAACGACGATGGTGAGGTCTCGGCCTTGGACGCTCTGCTGATCATCAACCACCTCAACCGCTTCTCGTCCTTCCCGTCGGACTACTCACCGACGGTCGACGAAGACTTGGTGGTGACCCAAGGTGACAACGGTCGCCCCGACGCTTCGGACTCAGGGCGTTACTACGATGTCAGCGGCGACCTGCGAATCAGTTCACTGGATGCCTTGCAGGTCATCAACGAACTGAACCGACGAGATGCCAGTGGAAATGACGGCGAACCGTTGGGTGAATCCATCACCACATCGGTCGAAGCTGGAACCACCGGCGATGGCCTGGCCGCGACGACGTCCAGCTCCAACGCCCGTTCCACGGGATCGTCCGCCACGCCTGCCGGTGAACCGCTGTTCGAAGTATTGTCCGAAAGTGACAAGCTCGTCGGCCAAAGTTCAGCGAACGTGGGCGATGACGTTCTCAACAGCCTGGCCGCAGGTGCCACGGACAACGACGAAAGCTCCTCGGACAGCGATGAACGCAGTAAAACGCTGCAATCAGCAGTCGACGCCGCCATGGCCAAGCTGCTGTAAGACAGGCTCCCGAAGACACTGACATACTCGTTGACGTTGACCGCAACGAGCCAATGCCAGACAATGAAAGCGACCGGCTGAGATTGGGCTCCCCCTGATCTCAGCCGGTTTTCGTATCACGATTCTCATGATCGCTACCTGAATCCATAGGTTCCCATGTCGACCGCTTCCACGACCGACACCCCAACCGACGCTCAACACTCCGATGATCTGACGGCCCAGTGCGTTGACATTGCCCGCCGCGCCAAAGCTGCCTCCCGCTTGCTTGGAACACTGGACACGAACATCAAGGACCAATGGCTCCTGGAGTCCGCGGACGCTTTGGTGGACGCATCCGCTGCGATCATCGAAGCCAACCAGTTGGATCTCGAAAACGCTCCGAAGTATGGGCTGACCGACGCGGGCGTCGATCGTTTGCGTCTGGACGAGGACCGGATCGCCGGCATCGCCAACGGCCTGCGTGAAATAGCGGCTCTCAACGACCCCATCGGCGAGGTCCTGGATGGTTTTGCGAGACCCGGTGGAATGCGAATCGAAAAACGCCGCGTTCCCTTGGGCGTCGTGTTCTTCATCTACGAAAGTCGCCCCAATGTGACTGCCGATGCGGCCGGAATTTGCGTGAAAAGCGGCAATGCCGTCATCCTTCGCGGTGGCAAAGAAGCCGCCCACAGCAGCCGCGCAATCATGGATGTGCTGCACGAAGTCGGCCGCCGAGTAGGCATTCCGGATGACGCCGTTCAGCTCGTCGGAACCACCGACCGCGCTGCGGTGGGGCACTTCCTGAAACAAGCCGACAACATCGATGTCACGATCCCCCGCGGTGGCGAAAACCTGATCCGCCGTGTCGCCGCCGAAGCCACCATGCCGGTCATCAAGCACTACGACGGCAACTGCCACGTTTACGTTGATGAGTCCGCGGACGTCGAAATGGCTGTCGACATCATTGAAAACGCAAAGTGCCAACGGATGGGTGTCTGCAACGCCTGTGAATCGCTCCTGATTCACCAATCCATTGCCTCAAGAGCCCTCCCTGCCATTGCCAAACGCTTGACCGAACGTGGAATCGAGATGCGCGTCGACGAACGCGCCGCAGCCCACGTTTCTGGCGGAATTCCCGCGACGGAAGCTGATTTTGGTGCCGAATTCCTGGGACCTCAGATCAGCATCGCCGTTGTCGATTCCGTCGACCAAGCCGCGGAACACATCAACCGATTCGGCTCAGGCCACACCGACGCGATTGTCACCCAAGATCTGGCCTCCGCTGAGAAGTTTACGGCGTTGGTGGACAGTTCCGCTGTGATGGTCAACGCCAGCACGCGTTTCAACGATGGCGGAATGTTCGGCTTGGGAGCAGAAATCGGGATTTCTACCGATAAGTTTCACGCCAGGGGCCCATGCGGGTTGCGGGAACTTACCAGCTACAAGTACATCGTACGTGGGAACGGTCACATAAGAGGCTGAGGACACGATGTCCAACGAATCATTGAGTCAAAATCAGGTCGAGAATCTTCTGAAAGCCATGGAAACGGCTAATTTGGACGAGGAAGGTTCCAGCGCCCCATCGCAAAGCAATGATTCAGACGCCCAACCGCCGCAATTCAAGGGTGGTGATGACGCAAAAGCCAGCCCTCTATCGGTTTTACCGAGCCGACCGCATGGAGAATCACTCGT